>JAFDFW010000266.1 GCA_019309605.1 Deltaproteobacteria bacterium
TGCGCGGACGGACCCTCGGTGACGTTGAAGTGCACGACGCGTCGGCGCTGGTGCTCAAGCACGAGGAACACGTACAGGACGCGAAACGTGGCTGTGGGCACCACGAAGAAGTCGATCGAAACGAGGTCCTTCATGTGGTTCTGGAGAAACGCACGCCAGGAGTGCGACGGCGGCTTTCGCCGACGCGGCATGTAGCGCGACACTGTGGCTTCTCCGACCTCGAAGCCGAGCATGAGCAACTCGCCGTGAATGCGAGGCTCCCCAAGTCGGGTTCTCGCTGGCGATTCGACGGATGAGCGTCCGGATCTCCGCATTGATCGGTGGACGTCCGCCTCTGTGTCGGCTTCTCCAGGTCCAATAGAGCTTGAAGCCCTTGCGATGCCAGCGGATTACGGTCTCTGGTTTCACAATGATCAGGGCGTTGTGCCAGTCTGGCCACAGGCCGCAGAGCGCGACCCAGAATGCGCGGTCAGCTTGGGTCAGCCTGGGGCGTTTGGTCTTGCGCTGCACAATGGCCAGCTGCTGTCGCAAGGCGAGGTTCTCGAGCGCGAGCTCGCGTTGCGGCCGGAAGCTCGATCTGGCGGTCTTGAGCAGGGCATACAGCAAGTGAAGCATCTGGGCAGCCTAGCTCGATCCCGAGAGCGGAAACGTCAACGATTGTGCGGTCGACGGGGTTTTGAGGAGGCACACCGGAGTCCGGGGCGCTAGCCGACTTTATTGCTGCACCGAGACCCGCGGCTCTTGGCGTTTGGGATCGCGCTCTTGACCGGGCGCAACTTCGATCTTCTTCGGGACGAAGCTCATCGCACGCTCGGCCAAAGCCGTGATAGTCAGCGCCGGGTTCACCCCAGGATTTGCCGAAATCGCGGCGCCGTCGATCACGTAGAGCCCAGGATAGTTGAAGATCTCGTGCTTGCTATTGATGACGCCGGTCTCCGCGGAATCGCCCATGCATGCACCGCCCAAGATGTGCGCCGTGGACGGAACTCCAAGAATGCTCTCGGTGAGCAACGTGACGGTCACCCCCTTTACCTTGGCTGCAAACCGGTTCGCCAAATCGGTGGCATCTTTCATGAACGCCGAGGGCGCCTCCGCGCCTTCATCCAGCTCGGTGACGAGGCCGCGTTGAAAACCATTGCGGAGCCCTCTGCCCAAACGAAGGCGCAGGGTGCTCTCGAGTGTCCGCATGTAGAGCAGCACTTGGGACTGCCTTGCATAGTCCCGAACGGTGAGGGACCGGATCCAGTGAATAGGATGACGCAGCAACGAGCCCAGTGCTCCGAAAAATCGCCCGATCAACGTGGACCCCGGCGAATGGGGCGTAAGCATGGTGCGGAAAAAACCCGAACCCGACGCGTACCGCACGGGCTCGATATGACTATGCTCGTCGGTGTGCAGGATCGAGGTGATCGCGATGCCCTTCGAGAAGTTGTACTCCTTCTCGGGTGAGACCACCGCGATCAGCGACTCGCTATTGGTGCGAATGAAGTCGCCTACCCTATCTGAGATCTGCGGCAGCGCCCCGGAATCCTCTTTCATCTTGAGAAGAAGCGGAAGGGTTCCCATGACTCCCCCTGCAAAGATCACCCGAGGCGCCTCAAAAACCTGCGCGCCCTTCTTGCTGAAGGTGGGCTTGGTCTCGACGTCGTAGCCACCTCCGTCCCTGGGACGGACCGCGACGACTTCGGTGTCGGGCCTCACTTCGGCCCCATGTTTTTCAGCGAGGTAGAGATAGTTCTGGTCGAGGGTGTTCTTCGCGCCGACGCGACACCCCGTCATGCATGCACCACAGAAGTTACAGCCTACTCGGTTCGGGCCTTCGCCATCGAAGTAAGGGTCTGGGACCTTCCTGTCGGGCTCTCCGAAGAAAACAGCAACTTCGGTGGGATGGAAATGGTCAGAACGACCGATGTCGTCGGCGATCTCTTTAAGGATGTGATCGCCCGTTGTCATCACCGGGTTGCGCGCGACACCGAGCATGCGCCTCGCGGCTTGGTAATGAGGTTCGAGCTCTTGCTCCCAGTTCGCGAGGTGCCCCCACGACGACGCCGTGAAGAACTCCTGCGTCGGCATCGGCAGCGTGTTCGCGTAACTCAAAGAGCCGCCGCCTACCCCGACTCCGTGAAGAACGGTGATGTGACGCAGGAACGACATCTGGAAGGTTCCTTTCAGCCCCAGCTTGGGGCTCCACATCCAACGCTTGAGGTCCCAGTTGCTCTTCGGGAAGTCTTCAGCCCCAAATCGGCGCCCTTTTTCGATCACGAGGACGCGATAGCCTTTTTGCGTGAGGCGATGGGCAGAAACGCTACCGCCAAAGCCCGATCCGATGATGATCCAGTCGTAGGGCCCGACGCTCATAGGGCTGACCATACGATCGAAAGCCGAGAAGATCGACCTGCTACATCAGGACGCCTTGGACGGGCGGGCGCCGGGATGTAGAGCTCATCCACGCCAGCTCTCCTCGTTGCGACCCGTCCAATCGATCAGGGCGTCTGCTGACGTGATCCGGGAATCTGTGACCGCTTGAGTCTAGAGTCTCCTGCCCTGAAACTGGCCAAGGAGACCCCCGTGAAACGACATCGATACACCGAAGAGCAAATCATCGGCATCCTGAAGGAGGCCGAAGCCGGCGTGCCGCTGGCGGACCTGGTTCGCAAACATGGCATCAGCAGTGCGAGCTTCTACGCCTGGCGTAAGAAGTACGGCGGCATGGAGGTGAGCGACGCGAAGAAGCTGCGGGCGCTCGAGGACGAGAATCGCCGCCTCAAGAAGCTCGTGGCGGACCTCAGCCTCGACAATCAGATGCTGAAAGAGCTCAGCCAAAAAAAATGGTGACGCCTGCAGCCTGTCGGGCGGCTGCGCAGTGGCTACACCACGAGCGCCGCCTCTCGGAGCGACGTGCCTGCAGGCCGACCCGGTGTCCGCGACGGACCAAGCGCTATCAATCGGTCCGTGTCGAGCCGGAAGGACTTCGACAAGCCATCCGCGACATTGCGTACGCGCAGCCGCGCTACGGCATTCGACGGGTGCACTGGTGGGTGCGTCAGCAGGGCTTCAAGACGGGGAGACACCGGGTCCGGCGCATCTACCGCGAAGAGGGCTTGGTCGTGCGAAAGCGGCGGCGCAAGCGCCTCAAAGCGGTCGTCAGGCGACCGATGAGCGTGCCGACTGGACCGGTGCAACGATGGAGCATGGACTTCGTCCACGACCAGCTCAGCGACGGACGACGCTTTCGCATCTTCAACGTGGTCGACGACTTCAGCCGGCAGAGCGCCGCGTGCGATGCGGCGACCTCGCTGCCTTCCTCTTCGGTGACCCGCACGCTTGAGCTCGCATTTGCCGAGCACGGTCGGCCCGAGGCACTGGTGTGCGACAACGGCCCGGAGTTCACGTGCCTTTACTTCCTGCAATGGGCGGCACGGCATCGCCTCGACGTGCAGTACATCGACCCCGGCAAGCCCATTCAGAACGCGTTCTGCGAAAGCTTCAACGGTCGCATGCGGGACGAATGTCTCAACGCCCAATGGTTTGAAAGCCTTCGGGATGCACGCGCTGTCATCGCCGACTGGCGGACTCACTACAACGAGTGCCGACCGCATTCTGCGCTCGGATACCAGACCCCGAACGACTTCGCATTGACGTGTCGGGCAGCCGCATGATGCACTGCCCAAACGCCAAAGGCTTCAGGCCCACTCGGTTACAAACTCCGGATCACGTCAGCCTGGGCGGCGATGATCTTACCGGTACCCGCATCTCCGGTGAACAATGCAGCGATCTCAACCTGGGAGGGCGAGTAGCCGCACCTTGCGGGAGTGACCTGCCTGGTATCACTTTCGTGAAGCCAGCAAAGCGTTCATCCACTGAAACGGATTGCCAGTTCCCGTATAGACCGGGGTGACTTCCCTCTCTATCTTCAACAGCTTGTACACGCCAATCTGGGCCGAGCGAGTTGAATAATCCACCAGAAATACACAGTCGTTTGGGATTTCAACGAACTGCCCCAGCAGCGCGAAGTTCGTAGACCCTTCTGGAACAACCTGGGGGCGGTCAGCTATTTTTCTTGGACTGAACTGGCTGGTGGCATAGGGAAGAGTGGTGGGAACGCTCACTGTCACTTTCTTGATCTCATCTAGATCACCCATGAATCCCAGGTGATAGACCAACTCGGCAAGCAACTCCTCTCCTGTCGATTCGGGCATTGTCTTTTTAATATAGTTGCCCTTTGCATTCCCGTAGAGTCCATAACCCAACATGACA
>JAFDFW010000906.1 GCA_019309605.1 Deltaproteobacteria bacterium
ATCGATATGCGCTACTACTTCTGAGTGGAGAGCACCGCCACGGCCAGTGGTTTCCCTTGACGGAGCACACTCGCTGCCCGTATAATCCCCTTCGTTCCACATAGCCTTGCCCAGTGTGGTGCGTTCCTCTGATGGCCTCTGCCTTTGTCCAGAGGCTTCCATCCAACGCCACGATCCACGACGCTGAGCCCAAGATTCCGAAACATCGGGAATAGCGGCCGGTGAGTCCGAAATCCACGAGCACAGAAGAACAATCTGTTGGGAACATGCGAGAGCCGCCCAGAACGCCCGGCTCTCTATGAGGAGGTGATGCCGAAGTACCGCGGTTCTTGGGTTGTATTGCAGCATGTCCATGAAAAGACGTGAGAGGAGAGGGGAATGGCAAAGCGGAATCAGAATCTCAGAAGGGCAGGCTCCTGGGCCGCCGTTGGAGGAGTGCTGGCGGTCGGGGCGATCATGACAGCGGCGCCCGGTAAGGCTCAGGCGCAGCAGACGGAGAAGCCGAACATCCTGGTGATCTGGGGCGACGACATCGGCACTTGGAACATCAGCCACAACAGCCGTGGCATGATGGGCTACCAGACGCCCAACATCGACCGGGTCGCGCGGGAAGGCGTGGCTTTCACCGACTACTATGCCCAGCAGAGCTGCACCGCTGGTCGCGCCGCCTTCATCAGTGGCTCGGTGCCCGTTCGCTCGGGCATGACCAAGGTCGGCCTGCCCGGCGCGGCGCAGGGCTGGCAGAAGACCGACTGCACGATGGCCACGGTCCTCAAGGACGAGGGCTACGCCACAGGCCAGTTCGGTAAGAACCACCAGGGCGACCTTGACGAACATCTGCCGAGAGTTCATCGGCAGCCTCTACCACCTCAATGCCGAGGAAGAGCCCGAGTGCCCCGATTACCCGAAGGACCCGAAATTCCTCGAAAAGTACGGACCGAGGGGCATCCTCAAGTGCAAGGCTGATGGCAAGGGCGGCCAGACCATCGAGAACCTCGGCCCGCTCACCATGAAGCGCATGGAGACTATCGACGAAGAGACCCTGGCCGCGGCGAAGGACTTCATTATTCGTCAGAACGAGGCCGGCACGCCGTTCTTCTGCTGGTGGAACGGCACGCGGATGCACTTCCGCACCCACATCAAAGAGGAACACAAGGGTCTTTCCGGCGTCTGGGGACAGGACGACTACAGCGACGGCATGGTCGAGCACGACATGCACGTGGGCGAACTGCTCAAGCTCATCGACGACCTCGGTCTTGCTGACGATACCATTGTGATGTACTCCACCGACAACGGCCCGCACTTCAACACGTGGCCGGATGCCGGAACCACGCCCTTCCGGAGCGAGAAGAACTCGAACTGGGAAGGCGCCTACCGTGTGCCTTGCTTCGTCCGCTGGCCCGGCCATTGGCCTGCCGGAACCACCCTGAACGGTATTGTGTCGCACGAGGATTGGCTGCCGACCTTTGCCGCCGCCGCCGGTAACCCTGACATCAAGGAACAGCTTTTCAAGGGCACGAAGGTCAATGGTCGCAGCTACAAGAACCACCTCGACGGCTACAACATGCTCGACTACCTGAGCGGCGAGGCAGAGGACTCTCCCCGCAACGAATTCTGGTATGTGAGCGACGACGGCCAGGTCGTGGCCGCCCGCTATCAGGATTGGAAGGTGACCTTCCACGAGAACCGCGGTATGGGCTTCGGTGTCTGGCGCGAGCCGTACGTCGAGCTGCGTGCGCCGCACATCTTCAACCTGCGCCGCGATCCCTTCGAGAAGGCTCAGCTCAGCTCGAACACCTACGACGACTGGTGGCTCGACCGTCCGTTCGTGCTCGTGCCGATTCAGGAGCTGGCCGCGAAGTTCCTCATGACCATGCAGGAATTCCCGCCCAGCCAGTCGCCAGGCTCCTTCAACCTCAGCGGCATCGAGGAGCAGCTGAGGAACCCGGTGGGTGGCTCGCACTAGTCCATTCACGCTTCGGGCCGCACCCGCGCCAATCGGGTGCGGCCCCATGCAGGCAGGTGGGATGAAAGCGCGTTTCTTGCACGAATAGCG
>JAFDFW010000267.1 GCA_019309605.1 Deltaproteobacteria bacterium
CGTGGATCCCATCGACGGAACGCGCGCCTTCGTTCGCGGGCTCCCCACCTGGTCGGTCCTCGTCGGGATCGAAGCGGACGGCGTGCCCGTCGCCGGCATCGCTTACATGCCAGCAGCAGGGGATCTGTTCGCCGCCGTACAGGGTCACGGCACGACCCACAACGGCGTGCCGGTCCATGTGTCCAAGCTATCGCCCCTGGCCGATGCGACCGTGACTCACGGCTGCCTCCAGCAATTCACCGATTCGGGAGTGGGAGAGGCACTAGTGCGGCTGGCCGGCGCCTGTGATTCGGCCCGTGGATACCCGGATTTCGACGGGTATCGGCAGGTTCTTCTCGGGCGCTCGGACGCTATGGTGGACCCGGGGGTGCAGCCCTATGATATCTGTGCGCCACGATCTACGGCGGCAGCGCCATCGCGAGCAACGGCGTCATCCATGACGAACTGGTCGCAGCTCTGTCGGCAACTCCTTACCAATAATCGCTCAAACCACCCAACCCATGTAACGGCTTGCTTTCGGGCCCGTCTTGCAGAAGGTTCCTGCGCTCGAACCTCAGGAGAGAAGTATGACGAAACCAGTACGGCGAGCAGGTGTCATCGGAGCGGGGGTCATGGGCAGCGGCATCATGGCGCACTTCGCAAACGCCGGAGTCGACGTGGTGATGCTCGACATCGTGCCCCCAGGGCTGAGCGATGACGATGCGAAGAACCCTGCCAAGCGGAACCAGTTTTCCGCGGGGGGCCTGAAGGGGGCGCTCAAGGCCAAGCCCGCGGCGTTCTTTCACCCGAACTACGCCAAGCGCGTCACCATCGGAAACCTCGAAGACGACATCGACCTCCTCAAGGGCTGCGACCTCGTGATCGAGGCGATCATCGAGAACATCGACATCAAGCGCAACCTGCTCGAGAAGCTGGAAAACAGCCTCGACGAGGGAACCGTCGTCGCGTCGAACACCTCCGGACTCCGGATAGCAGACATGCTCCAGGGGCGCGGCGATTCGTTCCGCAAGAACTTCCTCGTGATGCACTTCTTCAATCCGGTTCGGTACATGAAGCTCCTCGAGCTCGTCGCCGGCGAGGAGACCGACCCCGCCGTCACGGAGCGCATGAAGGTCTTCGGCGAGAATCAGCTCGGCAAGGGCATCGTCGTTGGTAAGGACACGCCGAACTTCGTCGGGAATCGCATCGGTTGCTACTCGATGTCGCTCACCATGAACGAGATGCTCGACGCCGGCCTGACGCCCGAGGACGTCGACGCGATCACCGGGCCCCCGATGGGGCATCCGAAGAGCGCCAGCTTCCGCACGGCCGATATGGTCGGGCTCGACACCTTCAAGCACGTCTCCGTCAACTGCTACGAGGCGCTGATCGACGACCCTGAGCGGGACGTCTTCAAGCCGCCGCAGTTCATGGTCGCGATGGTCGAGCAGAAGATCCTCGGCAACAAGACCCGGGGCGGCTTCTACAAGCGCACCAAGGAAGGCATTCAGACTTTCGATCCGGTGAAGCTCGAGTACAGAGCAAAGGGCGGAAGCGAAGAAATCAAGAAATTCTGTAAGAGTCTCAAGGGCTCGCCGGCGGACCGCGTGAAAGCGCTCGTCGAGAACGACGGACCTGCAGGCCAGTTCGCGTGGAAGATCCTTTCGCGCACCCTCGCCTACTCGGCGAACCAGATCGGTGAGATCACCGACGACGTCGAAGCCATCGATGAGGCGATGAAGTGGGGCTACAACTGGGATCTCGGCCCGTTCGAGACCTGGGACGCGATCGGCTTCAAGGCGGCCTACGACCGGATGAAGGCCGACGGGCTGTCGCTACCCGCCTCCGTCGACGAGATGGTCGAATCGGGCGCGGAGAGCTTCTACACGGACGACGGCCGCATGTTCGACCTACTGAAGGGCGAATACGAGGCGAGTCACATCGACCCACGCAACGCGAGCTTGACGGTGATGCGTCGGGGCGAAGCGCCGGTGTTCAGCAACCGGGGCACTGAGGCTTGGGACCTCGGTGACGGCGTGCTGGGGCTGACGTTCACCACGAAAGCCAACAGCATCGACGACACGGTCGTCGATGGTCTCGCCCAGGCCGTGGACATCGCGGAGCGCGATTTCCGCGGGATGGTCATCTACAACGAAGGCGACCACTTCTGCGTCGGCGCCAACCTCTTCGCGGTCGTCATGGCCGCGCAGCAGAAAGCGTGGGGCCAGCTCCGCGAAACCGTGACTGGGCTGCAGAGCACTCTGCAACGGATGAAGTACTCGACCATCCCCGTTGTGGCGGCTCCGTTCGGCATGACCGTCGGCGGCGGATTCGAGGTCTGCATGGGAGCGGACGCCGTGCAGGCGGCTTCCGAAACCTACGTTGGCCTGGTCGAGGTCGGCGTGGGTCTTCTGCCGGGCGGCGCGGGCAACATGAACATGCTCTGGCGCGCGCTCGAGGGGATTCCCGCCGACACCGACGTGGACACCCTTCCCTTCGTCTCGCGCACCTTCCAGAACATCGCCCTGGCGCGGGTTGCCACCGGCGCCGGTGAAGCGAAAGAGTTCGGCTACTTCCGCAAGTCGGACGGTATCTCGTTCGACCAGGCGCGGCTGCTGACCGAAGCCAAGGGTCGCGCGATCGGTATGGCGGAGGCTGGCTATCACCCGCCGCCCCGCCGCTCGTACCGGCTTCCCGGCGAAAGCGGCATGGCGACGCTCGACATGATGATCGCCACCTTGATGGCCGGCGGCTACGCAAGCGAGCATGACGCGCTGATCGCGCGCAAGGTCGCGATGGTTCTTTGCGGCGGACCCTCGGGCGCCGCCCACGAGGTCACCGAAGAGCAGATGCTCGAGCTCGAACGCGAGGCGTTCATCAGCCTGTGCGGAGAGCCAAAGAGCCAGGAGCGCATGCAGCACATGCTCACCACCAACAAGCCGCTGAGGAACTAGGCCCGCCCGGAACGCACGAGCGAACAGGAATCAGGAGTAGAGACATGGGTAAGATTGTCGTCGTAGATGCGGTTCGAAGCGCGGTTGGCCGTGCGAAGAAGGGTTCACTTGCCAACCGGCGTCCAGATGAGCTCGCTGGCGAGGTCGTTCGTAAGCTGATGGAACGCAATCCTCAAGTGGATCCCGCCATGGTCGAGGACCTCGTTCTCGGCTGTGCGTTTCCCGAAGGTGAGCAAGGCATGAACGTGGCGCGCATGGTCGGCATGCTCGGCGGCCTGCCCGAGGAGACCTCTGCGCTGACGATCAATCGTTTTTGCTCTAGCGGTCTTCAAGCGATCGCATTGGCCGCGGGTTCGGTCAAAGCGGGATACAACGACGTCGTCATTGCCGGTGGCATGGAATCGATGACCATGGTGCCGATGACCGGCAACAAGCCCAGCGCGTCGCCCGAGGTCATGGAGAAGTACCCGGCGACCTACACACCGATGGGCATCACGGCCGAGAACGTCGCCAAGCGGTTCAACATCAGCCGCGAACAACAGGATGAATTTGCTGCGCGAAGCCATGAGCTTGCGCTGGCCGCGATTGCCAAGGGCGCGTTTGAAGAAGAGATCGTGCCCGTGCACGGCGTGAAGTTCGATGCTCGCGGCGAGCGGCAGATGTTCGAGTTCAAGACTGACGAAATGCCGCGCCCCGGCACGACCACCGAAGCACTCGCAAAGCTGCGACCGGTATTCGCAGCCAACGGCAGCGTGACTGCAGGCAACTCCTCGCCCCTGTCGGACGGCGCCGCAGCGGCCATCGTCATGAAGAAAAAGAAGGCCGAAGCACTCGGCATCGAGCCGCTGGCGATCTTCAAGTCATTCGCAACCGTTGGCGTCGACCCCTCGATCATGGGCATTGGCCCCATCCCCGCCGTGCAGAAGCTGCTCGCCAAGAACGACCTCACGATCGACGACATCGACATCTTCGAGGTCAATGAGGCCTTCGGCAGCCAAGCGGTCTACGTGCAACAACAGCTCGGCATCCCGGACGACAAGCTCAACGTCAACGGCGGCGCCATCGCCCTAGGCCACCCGCTCGGCTGCACCGGCGCCAAACTCACGGCGACGGCTCTTCAAGAACTGAGACGCCGTGGCGGAAAACGAGCCATCGTAACGATGTGCATCGGCGGCGGAATGGGCGCAGCGGGCCTCTTCGAAGCGCTCGACTGAAAAGATCAACTGAGTCACCGGAGAACGGCTCGCGACGGGCGTGCTCGCGATCGGGCGCCCCGTCGCCACGGTTCCTCAAGGCCACATACGACTAGGCGCCGGCCCAATCGCTGTGCTGCCCATCGCGAGCCGTTCTCCTGTGTAGAAGTCGATGTGCGGACACTGGCCCTGACACTGGCCCTGACGCTGACACTGACGCTGACACTGGCCCTGACATGGACGTATGGAGGGGCACGGCGGAGCGTGATGTGGGGGTTCGGCGGCGTGTGAGTGCCAAACGCCACGACAGCAACCACCGGCGATTGGCGCGAGCTCCGA
>JAFDFW010000907.1 GCA_019309605.1 Deltaproteobacteria bacterium
CATTGCGACCTTGGCGCCCAGGCAGTCGTCTCTCGGCGATATCTACCAGACGTTCAAAATCGGGATGAAGAAGGCGACCAACGGCGCGGTCAACGTGAAGATGTACTACGGGGGTATCGCTGGGGATGAGATCACCGTCGTTCGGAAGATGCGCGTTGGGCAACTCGACGGCGCGTTGATCACGTCGACTGGCCTGTCCGCCCTCGTTCGGCAGGTACTCGTTATGGAGGCGCCTGGCCTCATCCGGAGCTACCCCGAGCTCGATGCAGTGCGTGAAGACCTCGCGTCGCAGTTCGAAGCGATGTTTGACAAAGCCGGATACAAGCTCGTCGCTTGGGGCGATGCCGGCAAGACTCGGATTTTCTCCACCAGCAAGATCTTTTCGCCTTCCGATTTGCGGAACGTGCGGCCGTGGGTGTGGAAAGACTCTGCGACGATGAGGGCGTTCATCAAGGCCACAGGGGCCAACGGCGTGTTGCTGAACCTGCCCGAGGTGTACTCCGGATTGCAAACCGGCATCATCGACACGATCATCGCGTCCTCGGTTGGCGTGCTGGCTTTCCAATGGCATACGAAGCTCAAGACCATGGCGAAGCAGGCGGGTGGCATCGTCACCGGCGCCTTCATCATCAGGAATGACCATCTGGCGACCCTTCCCCAGGAGGCCCGAGACTATCTCGACGAGGTTTCCGGCGAGACCGAAGAGAGGTTGCGCGTGGAAGGGCGCAAGATCGACGATGAGGCGGCTGTGATGCTCTCGAAGAAGCTCAAGGTGATCAACCTCTTCCGGGCCCAGCGCCAATGGGAAGAAGTTCAATTCACAGCTCGCGAGTCACTCGTTGGGCGGATGTACTCGAGGGCACTCCTGAGCCGGGTGCAGGAGATCCTGGGGAAGTAGCTAATCGGTCACTGGCAGAGACAGTATCAGTATCAGTGTCAGTCCCAGTGTCAGTCCCAGTGTCAGTGTCGGTGCCAGCGTCAGTAGCCGCCGCCGCGTTGGAAGCGTTTCCAGGCGGCGCAGGGGGTACCGTAGCGCTTGTCGACGTATTGCAAGCCCCAGGCGATTTGCGGCCAGGGGTTTTTCCGGTAGTCGACGCCGTAGACCTTTCCCCAGTCAGACATCTTGTTGCAGGGGTAAGACTGCGGGATCCCGCACGCGCCCGTGCGCTTGTTCCGTGCGTGATGATTCCAGCGGCTCTCCGCCTGCCATAGATTGTCGAGGCATTGGAACTGCCCGTCCCTGTCCCACTGCGAGTACTCCGTGCGAATCAGGTGGCGGGCGATTTCCCGATTCTGAGTCGCGGTGTTGTTGGTTGCCTGCAACGTCGGCTTGGCGTCGGAGGAGCGCCGTGTCTCCGCCGCGCCAATCCTGACATGCCGAGCCGGTCAGCTCGATCGTGCTGCCGTCGATGGCCTGCCAACCACGCTCGCTGTCGTTGCACGCGAGCAGCTCGTCGTTTAGCCGAACCTTGCCCTCGCACGCCCTTGAAGTGTCGATGATGCCGTCGGTGAGGCTCACCGTGCACGGGATGTTTTGGATGACGATTTGCTCGAGAGCGGTTTGTAGCTCCGAGACGCTGTCCGCGGTCCACAGGGTAGCGCCCGAACCGACACCCTGGCCGGCGTTGGCGAGATCCTGCAAGTGGTCATCGTCGAAGTTCACCCCCAGCACGAACGTCTCGATACCCTCGTCAAACGCGCTTTCCACCGCGGCGACGCTATTGTTGCGGTCTACGTTCTCGCCGTCTTGGTCGCAGCCGTTGGGAAGACCATCCGTTGCGAGCAAGTATACCGTTGGCCCCTGGGGCGGAGGCGTCGCAATGAGCGAATCGGTCACCGCCTCGATGGCCTCGGCCGTCGGCGTGTAGCCGCCAGGATCGTTGGCGCTGAAGCTAGTCGCGATGGAATCGGCATTGTCGAGGCTCTGCGTGATCGCAACGACGTCCGTGCTCGCGCACATCTGTCCGTCCGACATCGAGGGCGGGTCTTCGCCAGGCTTCCAGTACAACGTCAACCCGAAGCGCGCGATCGAGTCCAGCCTACGGACGAGACCATTCGTTCCAATCAACGCGTCTTCGACCGCATCCCATCGCCCCTCATCGAAGTCAGGGTTGGGGGTGCCGGAGCTGGGACAACCATTGCCGATAAAGGGGCAGTCGCCACCGAAGTCGCGCCGCATGCTGCCGCTCCGGTCAACGATGATCATGATGTTCGGGATGACACGGTCCGTCGCGACCTCGAGCTCACCGCAGACGGAGCCGTCGCCCATACTCACGCCACAAT
>JAFDFW010000268.1 GCA_019309605.1 Deltaproteobacteria bacterium
GCGCCTCCAGACCAGACTCTGGCGTTACTCGAAGATCCCACCGAGGCCGAGCGCCGCCGCTTTGCTGCATGGCGCGCGAACCATATCCACACTCTCGTACACCACGATCGAAGCCTGTACAGCCGGCGGGGGCTGGAGTTGATGACCGAGTTCGACGTGATCGAGACTGGGCCAGGCAAGGGGGGCTACAACTGCTACCTGAACGCCCTGTGCGGTGTGCCCGAGAATGAGGAGCGCGCCTTCGGCCTCGCCTTCGGAATCGACTCCTGGATCGACCCAGCGAAGCTGGTCCTCCGACAGGAGCACCACACGCCCGACTACACGGTGGAGTCGCAGCGCTGGCACCACGAAGTGTCGGCCACCAACGGCGAGAACCATACTTTCCACGTCGGTGCATGGCTCGGGGACGGGCTCCAGGAAGGCGCGATCACCTCGGCTGTCGCCGTCTCCCAGCTCTTGGGCGGCGCCTCGATTGCGTGAGCGCTATAGGAAGGTGTCTCCGGTGAGCTGCCCGTAGAGGTTGGATCCAGTCCAGATCGTCCCTGCGAATCCTGCGTAGCCCGAGCTGGCATTGCAAAAGTAGAGCCCGGGCACCGAACTCTTCCAACTGAGCCGCGACGCGCCCATGTTCGCGGGCGTCATGCTCGATCCATAGGAGTTGCCCCGAGGGCTGTTCACGTATCGCTCGTTGGTGGTGGGGCTCCCGAGCATCTTGAACACGATGTGCTCGCGAAGATTGGGCACGTAGTCGCGCTCCACCACGTCAAGGATCGCGTCGAAGATGGTGCGCTTCGCGAGGTTGTACTGCTTCCGATTCGAGAAGTGGAGGTTCTTGAAGCGCTCGTAGTTGGCCACGGTGAGAAACTCGATGATCTGCTTCCCGGCCGGACAGTCGGACCGGTCCTCGGTGAGCAGGGTCGGCACGGTGACCGCGAAGCTCGGTTTGGAGTAGTCCCCGCGCGCGAGCATTGCTTCGAAGGCGACGTTCAGATTGGGCTCGTCGGTATGGAACAGATTCGACCGACCGAAACCGTGGTCTCGCAGGTCGAGGCCCTCGACCACGCAGTAGGCCATGAAGTTTGAAGGCGAGTACTCGTACAGGAGCTGACCGCGGACGCGGCTCGAGAATCGCTCTAGGCCCACCATCTCGGCCACGCGTCGTGGATCCATGTTCGCTACGACCTCGGCCGCGTGGAGCTCGTGGACCGGTCCGGTGGCGACGCCGTCGTCGTCGACCTCCTCGGCTATCACCCCGCTGACCCGATCCCCATCCAGTAAGAATCCGGTCACTCGTTGCCTCAGCCGCACCTCGCCGCCGTGCCCTCGAATGGTCGCGACCAGGGTCTCGATCACATGCTCGAAGTGGTGGGTCGGGTAGTAGGCGCCGTCCATGTAGCCGGTGAACAGTGCCACCCAGGCGAAGAAAGAGAGCTTGTTCGGTGGCAACAGGAAGTCTGGCCACTGCAGCGCGAGCAGAGTCTGCGCTTCGAGCGGGAGATCGAAAGCGTCGAACACGTCCTGGAGTGTGGCGTTGCGGTGCCGCACGACCCGGCGCAAGCGATGGAGCCGTGGGATCATCCGCAGCGTGCGGGGCGTCGGAGGGAGAGAGTCGAGTTCGCGCTCCACCTGCCGTACCTCTTCCAAGAAGGCGCGGCAGCGATCGGCGTGCCGCGGAAACAAAGTGGCGAGGCGGGAGGCCAACATATCCCAGTCGTTTGGGATATCCAGCGCATAGCCGGGCATGCGCATGCGATCGAAGCCATTGCTGTCGAGGCGCTCGAAGGTGACCTCGTCCTCGATCTCGAGCTTGCGCAGAAAGCGGCCGACAGTCTCGTCCGGACCGCAGTTCCACACGTAGTGGAACTGCGCGTTGAAACGGTACACGTCGGGGGCGTGACCGAAGCTGAAGGTGTGGCCGTAGCCGCCGGGCGCGGAGTGAGCCTCGAGCACCGTCACTCGTTTGCCTGCTCGCGCCATGAGAGCACCAAAGGCGAGCGCAGACAGCCCACTTCCGACGATCAGGTAGTCCGGTCTCATCGCGTCTCCAGGGCAGAGGGTAGCGCCGCCGAGAATTGATGACACCCTCTGATCGTGAGACGTCGAACGATACGCTGTTAGCGCACGTTCGATGTTCGGGACACGTGTCCCGAGTTGATCCGCCAACTTGGATTCACTGGGTTCTGGCGGGGCCTCAGCATCGAGACCGTTCCACCTAATCGCTATTGAATCAGGCGAAACCGGGTGCTCTGACGACGGTTCGATTCCCACCGCCTCCACCAAACAAGCGTAGTGATTGCCGCGGGTTAGCGTTTTGAGAAACGCATATGTCATAAGAAATGTCATAAATCCGCCCCGGCAACCGCTCCGGATCGACCTTCAGACAGCTCACGGCTTCGCAGAGCGCAGGCCACTCCCACGCCGTGTAGACGTCGATGATCGCGCCCCGGGCGTTGTGCGTGATCTGTTCGAGGACGTCGCCTCGGGCGCCGTCGCTCCGCGCTGCCGAGATCATGAACCTCCGGAGCGCGTGTGACCCCTTGTTCGGCACACCGATGAGCTCGGCGTCGCGCTTGTGCGCCTTCGTGACTTGTGACTGGGTGCGGGCGGACATGTTTCTCGGGTCCGGCACGATGAAGTCGTCCGGGCGCGGAGGACGGCCGTAGACCGCCTCGAAGCCCTGCCCTTGCCAGCACCACAAGACCTTCGCGAGCTCGGAATGGATCGGTACTATGCGCTCCTTGCTGTCGCCGCTCTTGGCCGTCTTGAGGGGCTGGTCGTCGTACTGGGTGTGGACGCGAAGGGACCCGAGCGGTTTGGCGTCAGGCTTCCAGTCATGCCAGCGCCGGCCGCAGGTCTCCCCGATGCGCATCCCGGTGAAGAACTGCAACGCATAGACCACACGCCGATCCCAGCCAATGCGGGGATCCATCAGGAGCGCCAGGGCTTCATCACGGGTGTACGTTCGCCCACCACTCGAGCTCATCGATGGCAGTCCGTCTCGGGGCGTCTGCGAGACCGGATTGACCTCCACGGCCCCTTCGAGGACGGCGAGTCGGAAGATCGACGAGACGATGCCGATGCAGTTGCGCACCGACTTGGGAGAGATCTTACCGCGCGCAATGAGCGTCTCGCTGAGCTCGAGCACATCGAGCGGCTTGATCTCGCCAACAGGCGAACAGCCGATCAAAGGCGACACATGACGCCGGTAGCTCGAGTACTCGCGATCGGCGTTACGCTTTCCGATTCGCCTCTGGCGTGCGTGCCAGCGCTCGGCGTAGGTATCGAGGTGCGTCCGCGGGCTTGCATCACGAGTCACCTCAACGCCTTTGGCAGCCTCACGCTTTCGACGCGCCAGGAGTCGGACCGCCGCTTGCTTGTTCGTCCCCGCGTGCTCCACGCGCCATCTTCCTTGGGCGTCTTTGTACTGAACGCGGTAACGCTGAGCGCCGTCGTCATACGTCACGCCCTTTGGAAGTGATTTCCTAGCCACCACGATCCTCCAACCATGCGATCACCGCTTCCTCACGAAACCGAAGCGCACGCCCCGCTCGCACGCACGGGCAATCGTCACGAGACACCCATTTCCGCACGGTGTCGGCACTGACGTCAAGCCGCGCTGCAATCTGCTTCGTCGAAAGCAACTCAGGAACCCTCTCGTAGCGCGCCACCGCCTCGCTGACGGCATCACGAATGATCTCCCATAGGTCGGCTTTGGTTGTGACAATGAGATCGAGGCGCTCGCTCATCTCTTGGGGTCCAGGTGGCGGTCAGGGTCCATCATCGCCTCGATTTGTTCCGGCGTGAGCCCAGGCGGACGATCGAGCGGAGGCGGATACCGCTTGCCCTGGCCAAGGACGCTCACGGCTCTGCCCGGTTTCTCCGCAGGCGCCTTCGCTGCTTTGGGCTCGACGGCCGCAACGGTCTGGCAGTGCTTTCGACAGTAGCGAAGAAACGAGCTGTAGGACCCTGGGAATGGCTCGGGAGTTCGCGTCGTATACGAACGCCACACACTTTTGACCGAGCAGCCGCCTTCGACGCAGGCTGCAATCTCCTCGAGATGAATGCGAAAATACGGGTACGCATGCCGTAGCCGAGGGTCCCCTTGGATCGTTCGCTTGTCGTCACTCTTAACGGTCACATCACTGTTATCGGTTTTGCCCCCCAAAAAGTTGCGCGGGCCACCCGGCTGCCTCCGTGACGTCTTCTGACGCAGAGTGCCGCATGGTGATTGCTCTT
>JAFDFW010000269.1 GCA_019309605.1 Deltaproteobacteria bacterium
TCATCGCTGCGGGGATCGGGTTATGGGTCAATCGAGCCGAAGATGTCCGCGCACCCGCGGCGTCGCCCGTCCTGCAAGAGGAGGCCACGCCCACATCCAACCGCACGCCCACCACCGCTGCCGAACCCCCGCCCGCTCCAGAGGCTGACACGGCGGCCGCCGAAACGTCGCCCAGCGAGCCAGCGGCTGCCGTCGCCGCGGCCGCCGAACCCGTGGCGAAAAGCTCCAAGCCGGGGCGACTCTCCGTGGCGGTGTTCCCGTGGGGCGACGTGTGGATCGACGGCAAACCTCGCGGGCGGGCCCCAGTTCGAAACGTCGCGCTTCCGCCTGGCCGGCACAAGGTGAGTGCAGGTCAGGGGGAACCATCGAAGACTCAGGTGGTGCGGCTCAAAGAGGGCCAGCGACGTACCATCCAGTTCGATCTTTCGGAGTAGCGCCGAGGCCGTCCCGACCTGCGAGTGGCTTCGGGTTGGCTCTGCGCGCGAACAGCTCGTCTGTTGAGCGAAGGTGTCGAGCCGACTGAAATCGTCCTCGTCGATGCGGAACGAAACCATTCGGGATTTCTGCTTCCTGTGGGCGCCAGGTTCGAATGTTAAACGGCCTACCGAGCGAGGTTCGAAGGGCAAGGTCGAGCTCGGCTCGTTGACCAAATGTTGACCACGAGATCTGAAATCACGTGATATGGAGTGACAGATCCTGAACATGGCGATGCGGCTAAGTGGTTGTTAGGGTTGAGAATTCCCTGTGTTTTGCAGGGGTTTCAACGATCGCCCAAAACCCACCTTTTGTGATTTGGGAGCATGAGGTCGCTGGTTCGAATCCAGTCGCCCCGACTAAGGATTTCAATGGGTTGCGCGGTTAGCGTTTTGGCTCGTCGCTGCCCGTTGAGCTGAGGTGGCGGCGCTTGAAACGGCAATCATTAGGCGTGTTTGAACCACAGCTGTTGTGGTACTGGAGCGCCGATCGTAGATTCAGCCGGCACCAGTACGGAAAAAGCACACCCGCCGTTTGGCCAGCGCGACGATCTATTTCGCCTGAGTCCTGAAGGACGCTTTGGATCGCCGCCGGCGGGTTCCGGGACCCCCACCAGGAGTAGACGGATGGCAAGTAACTACGGCGCACGCTTATCGCGGCCGCATCGGTTGGTCGTATTCTTGGTCGCGGCAACTGGGATGGCGCTGTTCAGTGCCTCCTGTGGCGGCAGTGGCGGCAGTGGCGGCAGCGGTGGCGATGGAGGCAATGGTGGCGGTGACGATGGGATCGTCGCCAGCGTCGTGATTGAACCGGGCACGACGTTGCTTCCTGAAGTGGGTGCCAGTCGCCAGTTGAGAGCGACTGCCTACGACGCGAACGGTGATCCGGTCGACGTCGAGATTACCTGGAGCAGTTCCGATATAGCCAAGGTTACGGTGGATGCGGCTGGTGTGATCACCAGCCAGGATACTATCGGCTCACTCAGCCACTCAGCTCCTGAATTGCGCAGAACGCCTTATAAGTAAACTCTGCGAGACTAAGACAGGGCGTTTGTAGTGACTATCAGCAGGAAGGCGCCCCAGGTCGACTGAAATCACTCCGACCCAGGGCCCGATGCTTGCGGGAGGTGATCCGCTTCGCAGGCCGACTATAGCACCCCCTGACGCCTTGCAGCGCCAATCGGGGCTACAGGCTGCAAAATTCTGTGCAGTTTTTGCCGAGTCACTTTGGCCTACGAGCGAATTGGCGCACGCACAGGCACGCTGGCTGGCCGGGGTTACAGGCAATCCTAGAAAACAACGCTTCGTGCGTGTACCGTCCCGCTATCATCTGGAGGTGGACATGAAGGTATGCAGACTATTTTTGATCGCGATGGTGCTGGGAAGCTTTGCAGCGGTCGGCTGCGGCGACTCGGCAAGAGACCAATGCAAGGACGCCTGCGATGGAATCGAGCAAGAGATTGAGGCCTGCCGGCGCGCCTGCGACGCAATCAGATAGCGCCTCGTTCCGTCAGTCATCGCTGGCGCTCGGCCTACCAGCGGAATCCTGGCGCATCGTGGAGGGGGCCGGTGCCGCCTTCGCCCTTCTGGTGCCTAACCTAGGGTGGCCTCGAGCTCGCCGTTTCAGCCCGTCTTGCCGCGGGTTTGCCGCACTTTCGGGGACTGGGCGGGACTGCCGACGCCAAGTAACCGGAATCGTTGACCGCTCAGCACGGTGACCAGTGGCGGAACCGGCCGACGCTTCATCAATCCCTTACACATGCGAGAGGCAATAAACGAGGATTGTGGTCGGTGCTACGTCCCCGTCCAGTCCCATTACGTGGCGTACAGCAGCAGTGTCCATTGTAGGGCCTAGAGCAACAAATCCCGGATACCTACGGATACCCCTGGAGACCTGGTATCCGGTACTTATCGGGTGGAAAACACAGCAGTTTCTATCCTCACCGGAGACTACGGAGACCTTTGCAGAGATGTCGCTCACACACGAGAGAGAATCCTGTAGAGGGTTACAACCCCGCAAGGTATCCGTAGTCTCCGGTGGCGCTTTCCGGGATAGACCCAAAAACGAGTCATTCCGAGGCGTTACCTCACCGGAGACCTTCCGGACACCTTGGAGGCGTGGTCGCCTACGGCTGCACTTCGCAGGTTTCTGTGCACACGTCGGGGGGTGCATCTGGACAAAGTCCGCACGCAAGGACGGAGTCGCAGATCACGTCGGCGATATGCTTGGCCTCACCGGTTTGAGGATGGATCGAAGCGTTCCCGGGAAGACCGTTGACGTCGCCGGTCTCAAAGAAGCCTGCGCACTCTGGGTTGAGGAAGAAGAACTCAAGAAAGGCGCCTCCCACATCCGTGCACTCGTCGACGCCGCATTCACCGCGAGCACATCGTTGCGCAGAGCTGAGGTCCGTGGCCACGATTGCGTTGCACTGCCCCGTGTTGAGCTCTGCTGACTGACTACCCGTCTCGCCCTCGATGCCTTCTCCGCACCCGAACGCAAGGGTGACCATCAGTGCGGTCAATAGTGCGATGAAGCTCCCTGATAGAAGTATTTTCATGACGTGCCTCCTGGGTTTCAATCCCGGCAGTGAAACGGGCACTGTCAGTCGTGTTGGTTGGATCGAAGACATTATCGATCGGTTATTGTTTTGGCAACGTCCTACTTTGGTGTCGCATTGTTGGGGAGTGGACAGACGGCCGCAGCGGGTGCGTGTGACTCTAGAAGCCCCAGTTCTCGGGGTCGTCGTCCGGCACCTCTCTCGGGTCCTGCTCGTCTGTGGCGTGTAGGCCGATGCCGGCGTAGTACTTCCGCCCGTCGACCGAGTCCTTCTCGCTCTTGCCGAGGCGGCGACCGCCTGCGCCCTTCACCCGCTGGACGGCGTCGGCGAACTTGTTGCTCGTCGCGGGCTTCTCAATGCCCTCGCGTTTGCAGTAGTCCTTGTACGCTGCGTAGAGCTTCCCAGCCTGGACCTTCCGGCCCTTGCCGAGGTCGCAGCACTCATCGACAAACCTGCCAACAATGTCCTCTTGGAGCTGGTATTCCTTGGTCTCATCGACCACGCGCTTCGGCGGAAGCAGGCCCGAGCTGCCGTCGCGTAGCTGTGAGAAGGTCCACCACCACGTCGCGCCCTCGACGAGCCAGCGCAACACGCCGGCCGACTCCTCCTCGATAATCTTGTCGGCGAGCGAAAGGTCCTGCTCCTGGATGGGAATCTCGACATCAAACGGAATGAGCAACAAGCGTCGCCACACCGCTCGCATCGCCGCGTCTACCTGGGGCTTCCAATTGCTGAGCAGATACAGCGTGTGACTCGGCATGAAGTCGAAGAAATCTTTCCGCATGAAGTGGCCGGTCAGCACGTCGCCCCCGGTCAGTGCCTTGACGGCCTCGACGTTCAGCCTCGCATCGCGCTCGGTCTCGTGAATGAAGCCCATGCGCGTTCGGTGAAGGCGCGCAATCTGGGTCTTGTGCTGCTCGTTGCGTGTCTCGACGACAAGCGTTCGCGGCACGGTCTGCGCATACTCGCCGACCACGTGTTGCACGGCCTGCGCGAGCACGCTCTTTCCGTTGGCGCCGTCGCCGTAGAAAATTGGAAAGACGTGCTCTCGAACGAAGCCAAATAGGCCGTAGCCGAGGAGCCGCTGCAGGAAGTCGCGCATTTCCCGGTCGGGCTGGATGCGCCGCAGGAACGCCTCGAACATCGGCGCCGTCGCGTCGGGGTCGTACTCGACCGGAACCACGCGGCTCAGCAAGTCCTCGC
>JAFDFW010000270.1 GCA_019309605.1 Deltaproteobacteria bacterium
CCTCAGAAGGCGAACCGCCGCGCGACGCGAGCTGTTGTAGATTGGTCAGGGAGAAGAGGACCGAGTTCTCGTTGCGCTGACCGGTCATGCGCTGAGGTGTCGACGCGCCCACGGCGCCTCCCCCGAAGCCCAAGCCGCCGGCAGTGGCGCCCGAGCCCTCAGAAGCGGAAGCAGAAGCGGCTGCTGCCAGCGGCGAGTCCTGGGACTCCGTCGGTGTCGGACTCTCGTCGAAGCCCGCAAACATATTGCTGCTGGTGTCGATCTCACTCGTCGGCTCACGACCGTTCCGATCGCTGAAGAGATCACCACCCGTGCCGAACGCGGATGTATCGTCCGTTGCGGCTGGCGCGTTCTTCGCCTGCGCTGCCGCTCCGCCGAATACCTGCGCGAGGTCGGGCACATCTCCGGCGACCTTCCAGTCGTCGAAGCTTTCCTTCCACACGTATGAATCGAGGCCGACGCTACCCTTCGCGAACAACTGGCTGAGCTCGATCGGGCTGAGTGGCCCCTTCTGCTCGCCATCGACCACGATGTACCAGGTCGCTTCGCCACCCTGGCCCTGTGGCGAATCCGCCCCACCGAACGGGTGTGCGCCGGTCTGATCGCCACGAACCTCCAATACCGATGAGCACTTCTTGCACCGGATCTTGAAGATTTTTCCAGCGACCTTTTCATCGGCGATGGAGTATTTCGCACCGCAGCTATCGCAAACGATCTTCATCTATAGCCCCCGTCTCCCCCCGGCCCACGACAACCGGGCGTGTACCGGATCGAAGATTCCCCTCTAGGACCGCGATCATAACGGTCCTGTCCTATGCCAAGCAAGAAGTCCACGAAGGTTGTCCCCGCGTGCTTGGACCCTGATGTGCCCGAATCCTTGGCTCTTTTTAGTTAACGATCACCAACTGGGTCCCGTCGTGCCCGCAGAAGAGGTGGGCGGCAGCGTGACGAATCCCACATTCGGGGCAGATCTTGTTGGCATCGAGCATCAGTTGAGGCCGCGTCGAGCTCGCCGCCCCATAGAGGCCGTAGGGCAGCAATTCGTCGGCATCTTCGGGGCAAAACCTCGCATCGAAGGGGTAGCCGCGCCGGCAGGTGGGGCAGATCATCCCCTGGGCAAACGGCCCCGAGGAGCACCCCTCCATCAGCTCTGCCCCGTCCCGAACGCAGAAGCGATTCCGCGTGGGGTACTCCGAGAGACACACTGGGCAGCTCCTCACGGGGGCCGGCTCTGGCTTCATGGCGGGTCGCGAACCCCGCGGCGGTTCCCTGTCTGGCCCTGCGTTCGAGCCGACGGTAGAAGGGGAATCACCGGTCGCCGTTCCCTGGCGCCGCCGGACTTTGGCACGGGCGGCGAGCGAGACTCCGAGTACCAGCAAGACAGCGAGAGACCAGGCCATCGCCGAATTGTGCCGGATCGCCGAAGCAATAGGCCAAAAAAAGCCCAGGAGGCTGGGCCACCTGGGCTTCTTCTTGCTGCTTTGCGGACCGCGAAGGAGCTAGAGCTTCTTCACAGCGTCGGTCAACGCGGGCACCGCGTCGAAGAGATCCGAGACCAGGAAGTAGTCGGCGACCTGAGCGATCGGCGCTTCCTTGTCTTTGTTGATCGCGACGATCGTCTTGCTGCCCTTCATGCCAGCCAAGTGCTGGATGGCGCCCGAGATGCCGATGGCGATGTAGAGCTTCGGCGCGACGACCTTGCCCGTCTGGCCGACCTGGAGCTCCGGCGACACGTAGCCCGCGTCACACGCGGCACGCGACGCGCCCATGGCGGCGCCGAGTGCGTCGACCAGAGGCTCGATCACGCTGGTGAAGTTCTCCGCGCTCTTGAGCGCACGGCCGCCAGCCACCACAACGTCCGCATCGCCGAGATCCGGGCGCTCGCTCTTCACGACTTCGACGCCGAGAAACTCGACCTTGTCCGCCACCGGATCGCTCTGCACGGCGATATCTTCCGCGGCGCTTGCGCCACCGGAAGCTTCGGCCACGTCGAACTCCGACTGACGCACGGTGACGACCTGCTTGTCGGTCAGAATCTCGACCGTACCGGACACGTTACCTGCGTACATGGGGCGCGTGTACGAGAGCTTGCCTCCGTCGGTGTGCACCGCCGAGATGTCGGACGCGACGCCTGCATCGAGCTTGGCGGCAACGCGTGGGAGCAAGTCCTTGCCGTAGGCGCTCGCGCAAGCAACGAGGACGTCGTAGCCCTTGCCAGCCTCTGCGACGGTTGCCGCATACTTCTCGCAGGTGTAGCCGCCGGCGATCTCCGCCTTGAGCACCTTGCCTGCGCCATAGCCGGCGAGCTCATCGGCTGCCGCGCCTGCGCCCTCTCCGATCGAGAGGATGTCGAATGAACCGCCGGTCCCTTCCGCGATCTGCTTCGCGGCGGTGACGGCACAAAGAGTGGTTTTGCGTGCCTTGCCCTCAAGCAACTCCGCAACAACGAGAACATTAGCCATGTCTGATGCTTCCTTTTCCGTGTTTCGAGGGTCAGATGACCTTGGCGATGTTGTGGAGCTTGTCGACGAGATCTGCAGCGTCCTCGACGAACGTCGTTTCGCCCGAGCGCGCCGGCGGCAGCTCGAACTTCGTGTAGTTGAGCGCCTTGGCGGTGTCGACACCGAGGTCGCCGATCGATACCTGATCGATTGGCTTCTTCTTGGCCTGCATGATGCCCTTGAGCGATGCGTAGCGGCCGCCGACTTCCAGTTTTGCGTACTGGTGGTCGTCGGGAGTCACGCCGTTCTTGACCGACTCCGGATGAAGGATGCGGTCGGAGGTGGTGACGACTGCCGGGCCGGTGACCTTCAACGTGGCGACGCCCGTGTCGAGCTCACGTTGGACATCGAGAGTTTTGCCATCGTCCGCGGTCTTGATCTTCATCGCGGAGTTGATGATCGGCCAAGCGAGCTTCTCGGCAAGCTCGGTCCCCGCAACGTTGGAGTCGCCGTCGGCCGCCTGCTTGCCCATCACGACGAGGTCGGGGCTCTCCTTGTCGACGATCGCCTTGAGGATCGACGATACGATCCCAGCATCGAGGGTCGCCTCATCCGCTTCGACGAGGATGCCGCGCTCGGCGCCCTTCGCGAGGCCTTCGCGGATGATTCGCTGTGTGTCCGCATCGTTCGGGCCGATCGAAACCAGCACGACCTCACCGACACGCGCGTTCTTCTCGGCGGCGTTTTCGGTCAGGCGCAGAGCAGCTTCGAGGCTCCAGTCATCGAACGGGTTCATCTTCCATTCGAGACCTTCCGATGTGACGGCCTTGCCGTCGGCGCTCACCTTGAGCTTGCCTGCGTTGTCCGGATCCGCAACGCGCTTGATGGATACGAGGATCTTCACACTTCCTCCTCAAATTGAAGAGCCGTTAAGGCTGACAAATGCTGGAAAACGCAGGCGATCTAGGCGCGTTTTGCAGCCCTGTCAAGGAGCGCGACCCGGCCCTTGGCCCAAAAGCCTTCGCGCGGCGCTCCCTTTCCACGGGTGTGCTAGAAGCGCCGGATGGCCGAGCAAGCCACTCCGGCCCGCTATGCGCTGGTGACAGGCGGGAGCAGCGGGATTGGGCGCGAGACGGCGAGGGGCTTGACCGCTCACTTCGACGTGGTTGGGATCGTGGGCCGAGACCCCGCGCGTCTTGCAGAGGCAGCTGAGGACCTTCGCTCGGAGGGCGCGCGCATCGAGACCTTTCAGGCAGACTTTGCATCCCTGACCGAGGTGCGCCGGCTTGCAGCGGACATCAAGGCCCGATTCGATTCACTCAGCGTCCTCGTGAACAACGCAGGCGTATGGCACACGCACCGCACGCTCAGCAAGGACGGTTACGAGGAGACGTTTGCGGTCAACCATCTCGCTCATTTCGTGCTGACCAATGAGCTCAAAGACTTGCTGGTTGCGGCTGCGCCCGCCCGAGTCGTGAACGTTTCCTCCTCGATGCACGGGCGCCCGAAGTCCATCCACTGGGACGACCTGATGTTCGAGAAACACTGGGCAGGATTCTGGGTTTATGGCCACTCCAAACTGGCGAACGTTCTCTTCTCCAACGAGCTCGCGCGCCGCTGGACGGACCTCGGAGTTACGTCGAACGCCTTGAACCCCGGCAACGTGCGTAGCCGCATCACGAGGCACAACGTGTTTCTCCGCACGCTGCACCGTTCGCCCATCGCGCGCTTGGTGATCATGCCCGAAGCAGACGGAGCCCTCACGTCGATCTACGCTGCGACTGC
>JAFDFW010000271.1 GCA_019309605.1 Deltaproteobacteria bacterium
ACAAAGGGCAATCACCTCATCGCCGCGCTCCGTCAGCTGCCGGCTGAGCTCGAGACCGATTCCCTTGTTTGCACCTGTGATCAGTACCGTTGTCATGAAGCCTTCCTTGCTTGGAAGGCTATCATAAGGCCGCTAGCGAGTTGTCCAGGGCGAAGGCCTCATCGGATGGGAACGCAGAGCCGATCGCCCGCGATGACCTCGCAGCCGAACCCGGTCGGCACATCGCAGTCAGCGTCGATTTCGCACCGTTCGATGCATACGCGTGAGGTGATTGGTCCGCCGAGGATTGCATGATCCAAGCATGCGCCGGGCAAGCCGTTGAACTCAGACACAGGGCAATCGAGGTCGTCGAAGCAGCCGACCGTGCAAATCGCGTTCACGTAATCGGTGTAGCGATCGGCCGGTAGCGCGAGCTCTTCGCAGTACTCTCCCGGGAATACTCTCCCGGGAAACAGTCGACGTTCGAGTAACAGACCTCATAGGTGATTGACTTCGGCTGCGGCTCGAAGGTGTCTTCATAGTCTCCGACGAAAATGCACCCCGAGAGACCGGTAGCAAGCGCGGCGATCCCCAACCAAGCGAAACGTAAGTTTGTAGTAAAGCCCATGGCGAAAGTCCTCTCTTCTCAGATAGACGTTCGCCACCGCTCCCCATTCATCGGGGCGCAAGACCCAAAATCGCCTGGTTTCGCTGCTAAAGGCTGACGTGAACCTGGTGGCCCTCGTAGGCCGCGATGCCTTCGTCGACCTTGTGACCGAGCTCTCGAGCCAGTACGAGCAAGGCGCGCGCCACTGCGAGCTCGTCTCCGATCATGGGTCGATCTGGGTCATCGGGATTGCGCTGGGCCTTTCCC
This sequence comes from Deltaproteobacteria bacterium, assembly GCA_019309605.1. Taxonomy (GTDB): domain Bacteria; phylum Myxococcota_A; class Polyangia; order Polyangiales; family Houyiibacteriaceae; genus SG8-38. The sequence goes on from JAFDFW010000271.1 coordinate 854, forward strand.
GTTGCGGTGAGTTCCTCGCCTTCGATCACGAGACTAGCGTTCGCGCTGGTCAGGTGACCTTCCTCGATTACGTCGAGGTTCACTGTAAACCGCTTTGCTGTGGTCATGGGACACCTCCTCGGGCCAGTGACCAGCATAAGGAATTCGAGCAGCTCGGTCTACGGGTTTTGCGGTGTTAGATGCCGGGCGGCTCGTAGGCCTGAGTAGACGCAGTCGGCGATCGATAGGCCGCTTACGTACTGGCGGGAGCAGATTCCGACGGCGTTTCGGCCGGCCGCGTAGAGGCCGGGGACGACGCCTCCGCTTTCGCTCAACACTTCTCCCGTATCTTCGTCGACCGCGAGGCCGCCCAGCGTCATGACCGCGCAAAGGTGCGTCTTCGAGCCGAGGGAGCAGTCGATCGCGTAGTACGGCCCCTCCGGTAGCGGGTGCATGCTGTCGCCGGCTTTGTGAAAACGATCGGAGCGTTTGCCATCGGCTGCTTCATTGTACTCGTCGAGTGTTTCCTGGAGCGCGTCACGGGGCACGTCGAGCATCTTGGCGAGAGTTTCGACGTCCTTCGCCTTCTTGCAGTTGAGATAGAGGTTCATGAAGGCGGTCGCCTGCTGAAACCACTGAAGCTTGCCTGGTTTCGACTGCTCGTGAGCAAGCTTCTTGAGGTCCTGGTCGATAATCAGGGTCGCGACGCCGTGGTTCTCCTCGACCATCGCCTCACCGATTTTCGCACCGTACCAGAACTCGTTCGCGAACCGCTTGCCCTCGCCGTTGACCAGCAAGCCTTCAGCGAAGGCGTTGGGTGGATAGAGAAAACGCCAAGCCGAGGCCCGGTCCATTTGCGCGAGCTTACCGCCGCCGCTTTGGCCGAGGCGAATCCCCACCCCGTCGTCGCCCGCGGTGCCGAGCGGCAAGCCCGGGACGAATTCGGGCACGTACTCCGCGACCATCTCGCGGTTGAAGATGAACCCGCCCGCGCACAGGATCGCCCCGCGCTCGCATCGAATCCGACGCGGTGCCGAATGCCTGTCTTCGATTCTGTCGCATCGCCTGCGTAGCCAGCCCGCCATGCCCGTCGCGATCTTGCCGATGAGGAGTTCGAGACGGTGCAAGTGCCGGTGAAGCATTCGCCACAACGCGGAGGGAATCTGTTCATACTCGAGGCCCACCACACGACCCGACTCGTCGACGATCAGTCGACGGACCCGAGATTGAAGTTGGATTCGCACGCCTTCGTCGATCGCGGTCTGTCGTAGAGGTTCGGTGATGCTGGCGCCGGGAAACGCTCCGCCATCGGCGCGATGGCCCCTCTGTGCCGGAGTCGCGTGATCACTGTAGGGAGGGAAGGTTTCGTTCCCCGAATAGTAGAGATGGTACTCGCTCGCCGGATATGAGGTCTTGACCGGACAGAGGTTGGGCAGAAACGGGACCCCGCGGTCGGTCAGCCACCTCACGTTGGACGCGCTGGTTTCGCAGAAGTCCCGGAGCGTCTCCTCGGAAACCGCGTCCTGCACTTCCATCGACAGGTAGCGGTACATGTTCTCGACCGTGTCCTCGACGCCAGCCCCCTCTTGGATGTGGGTTCCGCCGCCGCCATAGAACACGCCCCCGCTGATTGCAGTGGCGCCGCCCCCTTCGAAGCGGTCTAGGAGAACCACGTCGGCGCCCCGCTCCCGGGCTTCGATGGCCGCAGTGATGCCCGCGGCGCCCAAGCCCACGACGACCAGGTCCGCGACCTCGTCCCACTGCTCCCTTTCCGCGTCTTCGACTACGATCGGCGTCAGGTTGCCCATTCGAACGCTGGACGCTAGCACGCCGCTTCGAGGTCTGCAGCGACTCATGGAGCTCCCCACCGATCCCAATCAAGTAGGTCCGGTTTGCTTAGTGACCGGTGGCAGCGGCTATGTAGGCAAGCACCTCGTCCGCCGTCTGTTGGAGCTCGGTTGCGAAGTTCGCGCGCTCGACCTTGCGCCGTTTCAGGGCGATCCCCGGGTGAAGAGTGTCGTGGGGGACATCCGCCGACCAAGCGACATGGCGCCGGCATGCGAAGGTGTTGACACGGTGTTTCACACGGCCGCGATCATCAATACCCTGACGCTCGCGCGTCGGAGCGTTCGCCAGCAAGTGGTTGGCGTCAATGTCGAGGGGACCGAATGCGTCATCCAGGCGTGTCAGGCCGCCGGTGTGAAGAAGCTCATCTTCACTAGCTCGATCACGGTGGCCGTAGATCGTCCGGTTCGCGAAGGAGATGAGACCGCTCCCTACGTCGGAACCGACGGCCTTCCCGATCTCTATTCGCAGACCAAGAGTCGAGCGGAAAAGCTCGTGCTCGAGGCTGACGACCCCGGCGGCCTGCGAACGGCTGCGGTTCGACCCGGCGGCGTTTGGGGGCCCGGGGAGGGCGCGATGATGGTGCACGACTTCCTCGGGCACCTCGCGGCCGGTCAGTTCAAGCTCACGATCGGCGATGGCAAGTCGGTGACCGACAACGTGCACGTCGATTCGGTCGTCGACGTTCACTTCTTGGTGGCGCAGAAGCTGACTGACGACCCCGACCTCGTCGCCGGCGAAGCGTATTTCGTGAGCGACGACGAGCCCACCAATCCTGTCGTTTGGTACCGCCCGATTGTCGAAGGACTGGGCTACTCCTGGCCCAGGTGGCACATTCCACGCCCGCTGGCGTACGCGGTCGCATATGTCGGAGAGATCGTGCACTACCTCGGGGGCCCGTTTCCAACGGTCACGCGCCGCGGAGTGCTTTCGATCTGCCGTGATGCCTCGTTCCGCGTCGATAAGGCGCGTGCCCACCTCGGGTACGAGCCGCGAACGAGTGCGGCGGAGGGCATTCCCGAGCTGATGCACGAGTTTCGGGCTACGCACGATCGTTTGAAGGCCGCGCGATGATCAAGCTCATCTACTTGCTGTGGCCGCGACAGCCGATGGCGCCCGCCGATCGTCGCATTACCTTGCTCGAGCAGTGTGCCCCGAAGCTGCTCGAATCAGGCGCGCGGTATCTCTTGATGAACATCGACGACGACCTCACCACGGTGCCGTCACCGACGCCGACCACGAAGCGCACGAATCCCTTCGCGGCTGAGGTCAGCATCTGGATCGAAGACCTGAATGTGCGCACTGCTCACGAGGCCATTTTGCTCGACGCCGGGTTCGACATCGCCGGCTACCGTGTCCGAGAGCACCTTTACACCGACTACGGCGGCAACGAGCATGGCGCGCCGCGCGACTGGCCGGATGGCGAGCGCTCTCCTCATGTCATCTCGGTCACCCCTTTGGAACGCCCGAAACGCATTCCAAAGGATCGGTGGATGCGCCACTGGTTCAACCGCCAAGGGCCCATGTCCGAGAAGATGCAACCGCGGAGCCGCTACGTTCGAAACGTGGTCGATGAGGTGCTGACCCCGGGCGCCACTCCCTACGAAGGGATCGTCGAGGAGTCCTGGCCTTCCCCGAAGCACATGACGAACCCCTTCCTCTTCTACGGTGCTCGCAATCGATTCGAGGTCCTCAAGAACATGGCGATCATGATGCAGAGCGTCGCCGCGTTTCTCCCGATCTGGAAGATCACCAGCGTCACCATGAGCGAGTATTTCGTCCGCAGCCCGCACGCCTGAACGGCGACTGTGGGTACACTGGCCGCTCTCATGCAAACCGATCGACGTGATTTCCTCAAGCTCTCGATAGCCGGCGCCGCCGCACTCTCGACGATGAGCGCTGGCGCAACCTTGTCAGGTTGCACGTCCAGTGGGCCGGCGTCCGGCATGAAGCTACTTCGCCCTGAGGACGTGGAGCTGCTCCGTGCGCTCACACCTGCGGTGATGAAAGGGAAGGTCGCGCCAGGCGACACCGCGGCCATTGATCAAACCTTGCAGTCGTTCGACACGCTGCTCGTAGACCTGTCGGAGCCCGTGGTTGCCGGTGTGCAACAAGCGTTCGACGTGCTGAGCTTCGGGCTCACTCGAGGTTTGACGACCGGGCAGTGGTCGCCTTGGTCCAACGCCTCTTTGGAAGACGCGGAGAGCGCGCTCGCTCGCTTGCGCGACAGCGGCATCGGTTTGCTGAATGCGATTTACGCGGCCGTGACGAGGCTCATCATCAGTGCCTGGTACCTCATCCCAGAGAACGCGGCGACGACCGGGTACCCGGGCCCGCCCAAGAAGGTAGCGGCCGTCGTTCCCGCGGCGGCCCCGGCGAAGGAGGCAACGCCGTGACCGACCTATCGACCGTCACCTTCGGCAGCGGCACGGATCCCTACAACAAGGCTGCCGAACGCGGTTGGGACATCACCGACGCGAGCGAACTGACCTCCTCGCTCGAGCTCGAGGCCGATGTCGTCATCGTAGGGACCGGGGCGGGCGGAGGCACGGCCGCCGAGACGTTCAGCAAGGCTGGGTTGAGCGTCGTTCTCCTCGAGGCAGGGCCGCTCAAGACCTCGAGCGAGTTCGACATGCAAGAGCGCGCCGCCTATCGCGACCTCTATCAAGAGGGCACAGGGCGCGGCACCAAAGACGGCGGAATGGTCATCCTGCAGGGCCGCTCAGTAGGCGGTTCCACGACGGTCAACTGGACCACGAGCTTCCGCACGCCGCCAGAGACCTTGAAATTCTGGGCGGAGCACAAGGGGGTGAGCGGCTGCTCGGTCGAAGAGATGGCGCCGTACTTCAAACACATGGAGGGGCGGCTCAACATTCACAAGTGGCCCCAAGCCCCGAACCCCAACAACGCGATGTTGCAACGCGCTGCCGAGAAACTCGGGTACCGGTGGGCGACGATTCACCGCAACGTGCGTGGCTGTCTCAACCTCGGTTACTGCGGGCTTGGTTGCCCCGTCGATGCGAAGCAATCGATGCTGGTCACAACCATTCCTGGCGCGCTGGACCGCGAGGCCAAGCTCATTCACCGCGCGCGGGTCGTTCGCGTTCTTCGCGAGGGCGACGTCGTGAAGGGCGTCGAAGCGGAGGCTCTCACCGCAAACGTCAGAGGGACGACCGGCCAGACGATCACGGTCCGGGCCACGCGGACGATCTTGGCTGGCGGCGCGATCAACCGTTCCGGATCCGTACGGGCGCATCGGAAAGCGAACCTTCTTGCACCCGACGACGCTGGCCATGGCGATCTACGAAGAGTCGATCGATCCCTACTACGGCGCGCCGCAGTCGATCTACTCCGACCATTTTCAGTGGCAGAATGTCCACACGGGGCCAGTCGGATTCAAGTTGGAGGTGCCGCCGCTTCAGCCGGCCTTCGCGGCAGGGTTCTACGGTGCTGCCGGCGAGCAAATCACCGAGAGCATGGACCAGCTCAACCACACCCAGTGCATGATCGCCCTCATGCGTGACGGCTTCCACGAGCAAAGCCAGGGTGGGGCGGTCGAAATCAACGATAAAGGGCAACCGATCCTCGACTACCCGATCAACGACTACCTCTTGGAAGGCGTGCGCCGGCGTGCGCCGTGCGTACAACGTGATGCTCGAGATGCAGTTCGCGACCGGCGCCAGGTCCGCACGCCCCGCGCACAAGCAGGCCAAGCACTACACCTCGTGGAAGGAAGCCAAGGCAGCAGTCGCCGAACTCAACGTGGCCGCACACAAAGCAACACTAGGCAGCGCCCATGTCATGGGTGGTTGCCCGATGGGCGACGACCCCAAGGAAAGCGTCACCAACAGCGACGGCAAGTTCCACTACCTAGACAACCTCTACATCATGGATGGCTCCCTTTTCCCGACGAGCATCGGCGCCAACCCCCAGCACTCCATCTACGGCCTTGCCTACAAGCTCAGTGCCACTCTCCTCACCCAGTTCCAGGCGTAGGATGCTCGGCGCCGCTCACCGCTCGTGCACTATGGCTGCGAAGCCGCTGTAACGGCGCTAACCAAGCTCTTCGGGAACATGCGCCCGGTCAGGTTGTCGCGAACTTTCTTGTGGGCCGCATCCCACTCGGCCTTGCCGTCACCGGCTTCAACAGGCTGGATGCCCTTGTCCATGACGACCTTGTAGGCCTTCTGGTCCTCCTTGCGAACGACCTTGTTGAGCAGCTCGTGCGCGCGGTCC
>JAFDFW010000908.1 GCA_019309605.1 Deltaproteobacteria bacterium
CTCGATCACCAGCTTCAGGGGACGCAGAACCGCCATCGTGCGCGGCGAGGTGGCATTGAGGTCTTCGCGAAGAGCATGCTCGAGGAGCCCCACATCGACGACGCTGTCTCGCCGCGACACGCCGATGCGCTCCGCAAATCGGCGAATCGCCGCAGGCGTGTACCCGCGACGGCGCATCCCGGCCACCGTAGGCATCCGGGGGTCATCCCAGCCGCTGACGCGCCCCTCCTCGACGAGCCGCTTGAGCAGGCGTTTGCTCATCACCGGGTAGGTCAGGTTCTAACGCGCAAACTCGTATTGCCACGGCATCGGGTCGAAATCGAAGTGCGACACGAACCACTGATAGAGCGGATTGTGGTGGGCGAACTCCAGCGTACAAACGGAATGGGTGATTCCCTCGAACGCGTCCGACATTGGATGCGCGTAGTCGTACATCGGGTAGATGCACCAATCGTCGCCGGTGCGGTGGTGCGTCACTTTGCGAATGCGGTACATCAGCGGGTCGCGAAGGTTCACGTCCTTGGAGGCCATGTCGATCTTCGCGCGCAGCACATGAGCGCCTTCCTCGAATTCGCCGTCCCTCATGCGCGCCAGAAGGTCCATGCTTTCCTCGGCGCTTCGATCACGAAACGGGCTGTTGACCCCTGGTCGGTAGAAGTCACCACGGCCCTCGCGGATCTCTTCGAGACTCTGGCTGTCGACATACGCGAACCCGCGCTTGATCAGGTCCACCGCGCACTCGTAGAGCCGCTCGAAGCTTCGCGAATCGACTCCACATACTCGGTATCCTCAGCCTCCGGATTCGTGTCGTCGAAGCGAAGATGGCATCGCCCCTGGTCGGAGAGCTCCGCGGTGGTGAAGTTCAAACAGATCGATTTGGCGTGCCCGATGTGAAGGTAGCCGTTCGGCTCGGGAGGAAACCGCGTCACGACCTGACCGCCGTGCTTTCCGTCGCGGAGGTCCGCTTCGACGAGTTCGTGAATGAAGTTCGGCGCGTTCTCTTGGCCCTCGGCCTTGCCCTTCGGCTCACTCATGCGGCAGGTCTAGCGCGCTTTTCGCCCCGATGCCTCTTTTGCGTGCGGCCTGTGGCGCGCACACGCCGCGCGACTATCCTTGGGTCCATGCTCTCGAAGCTCGTCTTAGTCGTCTTGGTCATCATCATTGGGACCGTGCTCTACATGCGTTTCTCCGCGGTACGAGTCTCGGGGAGCGATGCGCGTAACCTCGTCGCGAAGGGTGCAACGCTTCTCGATGTCCGCAGCTCCCAAGAGTTCTCGTCGGGCCATATCGACGGCGCTGTCAGCATCTCCGTTCAAGAACTCGCCGGCCGGCTCGACGAGCTTGGGGACAAGAACGGCGCAATCGTCGTCTACTGCCAAAGCGGCAGCCGCAGTGCGATGGCGAAACGACTGCTCGGCCGCAGTGCGATGGCGAAACGACTGCTCGCAAGCAATGGCTTCACGAACGTCCACGATATGGGCGGCATCGGCGAATGGTGAACGCCATGTCGGCAAGCTACATCTGCGCCGATTGTGACTATGCGTTCGTACCGGAAGAAGCGGGCGACGACCCGCGCTGTCCGAAGTGCAGCCGAACGGAGGCGGTCGAGCCGGCCGACGACTCCGCACTACAGAGCGACATCTGGCGTCAGTGGCTGGTCGTGTTCGCGCTTCTCTTCATCGCAGGCATCGCCTACGTGGTGTTCGGATGACCCTCCACATCTCCTACGTAACCGACGTCTTGTGTATCTGGGCCTACGTGGCCGAGGTTCGGTTGGACGAGGTGCGCAAGGAGTTTGGCTCGTCGGTCGAGCTGGAATACCGCTTCATCCCCATCTTCGGCGCCACCCACTATCGCATCGCCGAAGGCCGCAAAGACCGCGGCGGATACGCCGGCTTCGGGGAACACGTGCGGAAGGTCGCCGAGGGTTTTCCTCACGTCTCGGTGAGCGAGCGCGTTTGGAGCGAAGTTGCGCCGACGACTTCGTCGGCCGCACACGAAATGCTGTGCGCGGCGCGACTGCTGGCGAACGAAGGCGTCGTCGACTCGGCGCGCCGCGACGACCTCGCTGGGCGCACCCTCTTCGAGGAGGCGACCTGGCAAATTCGGTCGGCGTTCTTCGAGCACGCGCGTGACATATCTGACCGCGACGTCCTCCTCGATGTTCTCGGTCAGGTAGGAATGCCAATGGCCGCCATCGAAGCCAAGCTGAGATCAGGGGAAGCGATGGCCGAGGTATGCCGCGACATCGAATTGCGCGACGAACACAAGATCGAAGGCAGCCCGACCTATTACCTCAACCAGGGTAGGCAGAAGCTCTACGGTAATGTCGGCTACAGGGTCGTGTCCGCGAACCTGCGCGAGCTCCTAGAACAGCCGGGCCAACAAGCCTCCTGGTGCTGACTTAGGCCCCGTAGGGCAGGCCCACTGGGCTCAGGGAATCGACTCTCGCTCCTCAGCGGCAGGGGCGCTCTCGGGTGTGCGACCAAGCAGTCGCATGGCGACCAGCACCAGGCCACCACCGGCAAGGGCGGCGACGTGAAGCGCGACAAGAGACATTATGACGACGAGAAAAGCAGTATTCATGGGAAACCCCAATCCGTTCCCGTGAGCGACTGGCGGGGGCCGGCCACCCACGTTCCTTATGGGCACCAGTTTGGGGAT
>JAFDFW010000272.1 GCA_019309605.1 Deltaproteobacteria bacterium
GTCGGCGAAGTGGCGGAACGGCGCCGCGGACGAAACGCCCGCTTCTCGGGCGAGGGCACGCATGCTGATCGCCTCGACCCCTTGCGAGTCGACGAGGCCGAAGGCGGTCTCGAGCAGAGCCTCACGGAGATTTCCGTGATGATATGACTTCGCTGCCCCGCCCATGCGGCGAGCATACCAGAAGATGTTATCAACGCTTACTTCTACTGCTTCGTCTGGGCTCCTGGGCGAAACCGGTAAGTTAGCGACGCTTACATGCTAGATAGCCATCATGTAAGCGTCGCTTACACTTGGCAGGCAGTTACTCGCAGACGTTGTGCGAGAAGTTGCAGGTGTAGCCGTACGGGCAATCCTGGCTCGCCGCGCAAGGCAGTCGCTCGCACACCCCTTTATCCTCGTTGCAGAAATAGGGGGGTGCGCAGGAGTGCAGTCGGCAGGCGATCTCGGAGCGGGAGGGTTTGGAGGATCTCGGCTGAGTTTCCTCGCTGCTCGCAGTGGTGATGGTCGTACCCTCGGTATTCGCCGACTTGCTGCAGCCCAGGGCAACGAACAGGACGCCCAAACCAGCCACCGTCACCGTCCGCGCGAGTCTCCGCATGCCGCCCATTTGGGAAAGATGATAGCTTTCGGCCATGGCGGCAAAGCATATCCTCGCATGCGTCGATTTCTCTGAGCATTCCACTCGTTCGCTCGCCGAAGTCGGGGAGTACGCTCGAACCAACGGCAGCAAGGTGACGCTGATCCACATCTCGGACACTAAGGCGTTCGTTCCGCCGCAAACCATCGTCGAGGCAGCTTCCGTGGCCGATGACGGCGCACACCGAGCCGAGCTCGCAAAACTCCGCGACCAACACTTAGCCGACGTGGGAGTCGAAATCGCGGTGCTCGCAGACCACGCCCCAGCCAAGGCGATCTGTGAGTACGCGGAGGCGCACGGCGTCGATCTCATCGTAGTCGGCTCGCACGGGCGAGGCGGCGTGGAACGTTGGCTCATCGGCAGCGTGGCCGAGCGTGTCGTTCGGCATGCGACGAGCAACGTGTATGTCGTTCGACAGTCACTTCAAAGAGATTCCCTACCCTGATAGGGTGCGCTCATGGGGAAACGCCGGGCTTGGTCGATCCTGGGTAATTCGCAGCGCCTCGACGGCGGCGCGATGTTCGGCAACGCACCGCGTGCGCTCTGGCGGAAGTGGGTCGAGCCCGACCAGCTCAACCGCATCCCACTGGCATGCCGAGCGTTGCTGATCCAAGACGGCGACCGACGCATCTTGTTCGAAGCCGGCATCGGCGCATTCTTTCCGCCGCAACTACGCGATCGGTTTGGTGTTCAAGAAGAGCGGCATGTCCTGCTCGACAGTCTTCAGAAGGCCGGCTTCACCCATGAAGACATCGACTGTGTTGTCCTTTCGCATCTTCACTTCGACCACGCGGGGGGACTACTGAGCGCATACGATCCCGAAGAGCCGATGCGCCTCTTGTTCCCGAACGCGACCTTCGTCGTGAGTTGGGACGCATGGCAGCGCGCCAAGCACCCCCATGCGCGGGACCGCAAGTCATTCATCCCGGAGCTCCCGCCCCTGCTCGAAGAAAGCGGGCGCCTGGAAGTCGTGAAGGGGCATCGCTCCGAGACGCTCGGCGCGGACTACAAGCTCTGGCTCTCCGAAGGACACACCCCTGGGCTAATGCTGACGGAGATCCCGGGCGAGGACGGCCCCGTGGTTTTCGCGGCTGACCTCGTCCCCGGGCGCGCCTGGGTGCACCTTCCAATCACGATGGGCTACGATCGATACCCGGAGCAGCTGATCGACGAGAAGACAGACTTGCTGACGCGCTTGCTCGAGCAAGGGGGCCGGTTGTTCTTCACGCACGACCACGAAGTCGCCCTCGGACGTCTCGGCAGGGACGGCAAAGGCCGCTTTTTCGCTGAGGAAACCTGGGGCGAGCTCACAGACGCACCCCTTTGAACGGCGTGGTTGAGGAACCTCTCTTTAGCCTATTCAGTCTCGGCTGAGCACGAATCGGTAACGCACATCGTTGCGGCGCAAGCGGTCTAACGCGGTGTTGACCTCGCTCATGGGAAGCGTTTCGACTTGAGCACCCACCCCGTGGCGGCCGGCGAACTCGAGCATCTCGCGCATGGCGAACCGCCCACCGATAGGGCTCGCTGTCACCGAGCGGCTCCGGGCCAGCAGCAGGCCGGTCTGAATGCTCACTGGCTCGGCCACGACGCCGACGAACGACAAGACGCCGTTCGGGCGGAGAGCGGTCACATAGCGCTTCCAGTTGAGGGAGGTGTTCACGGTCGAGATGATGAGATCCAACGATTCCCGCTGTGCCTTGAGCGCCGCGTCATCGATGCTGGAGACGAAGCGATGCGCTCCGTGCGCTCGGGCTTCTTCTTCTTTCGCAGCCGTGGACGAGAACGCGGTTACCTCGCATCCGAAGGCGCGCGCGAACCGAATCGCCATGTGACCGAGCCCACCGATGCCGATGACACCCACGCGACTCTGAGGCCGGGCATACCGCCGTAGCGGCGAGTAGACGGTGATGCCCCCGCATAGCAGCGGTGCCGCGACTTCAGAGCTCAGCCCATCGGGAATCGAAAAAGCGAAGCGGCCGTCGACTCGAACGCGCTCGGCGAACCCTCCGTAGCGCTGGCGGCCTACGCAAGTCTCGACGATGCTCGAGCAGAGGTTCTCGTCGCCACGCTCGCACCACTCGCATTGCAGGCAGCTCCCACATTGCCAGCCCACGCCGACCCGGGCACCGAGGTCGAGATGAGTGACGAGCGCCCCCTTCTGCGCAACCGTCCCGACGATCTCGTGACCGGGGACGAGCGGGTACTCGCTGGTTTCCCAGTCGTTGTCGATCAAATGGAGGTCGCTGTGGCAGATCCCGCAGTGACTGATCTCGATCTCCACGTCGTGGGGGCCGAGTGAGGCGGGCTCGTAACTGAACGGAGCGAGTAATGCCCGAGCCTCACGGGCGGCGTAGGCATCAACGTGAGGAGTATCCTTGTTCGTCATGACGATTGTCGTGTAAGCGGTAGCCGGCGACGGTCAAATTGAATAGGTTACGACTGATGCGAACGTGGGGCAGCATCTGGGTGGCGGGGGCTTGTGTCCTCGCGGCGATCGTAGGATGCGACCGGGGAGCGACGGCCGAGGCGCCCGTTCGCCAGGCGGAGATCGCGGAGGCGCATGCCGGGAACGCCGAGCGCGGGACGGTGACCGCTCAGCCACGTCCGGAGGTTGAACAGGAAGGCTTGTTGATCGGTGAGTACCGGCTGGCCGACAAACCCGTGATCGATGGCGACACTGTTCGGGTCGAGGGCGTCGATGGCTCCATCCGGTTGCTGTCGATCGACACCGAGGAGAAGCTGCGCGGCAAGGCTGACCGTGCAGCGTCGGAGAAGAATTTCGAGCAGTACATCCAGGGGAAACGCGGCGACGCGCCACGCCCACAGAAGGCGGGGACGCCAATGGGCGAAGAGGCCACCGAGTTCGCCAAAGCGTTCTTCAAAGGAGCGGAGGTCGTGCGGCTAGAACGCGATGACCCGAAAGAAATCCGCGGGCACTTCGGACGAATTCTCGCCTATGCCTTCGTCAAGAAGGACGGCCGATGGACGAGCTACAACGTGGAGTGCGTACGCACGGGGATGAGCCCGTACTTCACGAAGTACGGATACTCCCACCGTTTCCACAACCAACTCACGCACGCCGAAGCGGAGGCGCGCAAAGCGAAGCGCGGCATTTGGAACCCCGACGCCCAAGGCTATGGCGACTACGACGAGCGCAAGGCGTGGTGGAACGCGCGGGCAGACTTCATTCGCGCGTTCGAGCACGAGGCGAGCCGTCGAGACGACTACATCCAGCTGACGCACTGGGACGCGCCCGCTGAGCTCGAGGGCAAGCTCGGCCAAGATGTGACGATTCTTTCGACGGTCGAGAGGATCCAGCATTTCAAAGGGCTGGTACGCGTCTCGCTGGCGAGGCAGCGCGGAAGCGCATTCCCAGTCATATTCTTCGACGAGGACATCTTTCGGCAGAGCGGGGTCGCCCGTTATAGGCGAGAGCCGGTGACGGTCCGCGGCACGGTAGAACGCTACGAAAAGGGCAACTACCGCACGCTCCAAATCGTCGTCAAAGAGCCGGCGCAGGTGTTGCTTTCCAAGTTGCCCTGGCCCGAGGACGCGAAGCGCGC
>JAFDFW010000273.1 GCA_019309605.1 Deltaproteobacteria bacterium
GCGCCGGCATCGAGCGCGGTTTGCACCACCCACGACACCAAGGTCCGGCCCGCGATCTCGTGCAGGACCTTGGGCCGGTTGCTCTTCATCCGCGTGCCTTCGCCCGCCGCAAGGATGATAGCGCTCCAAGTGGCTGGGGATTGGGTCGGCATGGTTTCGGCTCAGACGGTTGCGGTTAGGAAAGACGCCACCCTTGCAAGGGCCGCGAGGTCGTGAACATCTTGGTCGAACGCAGGAACCTCCACAATACGGGTATCCGCGCCCACCCGCTCGTTCAATCGATCGACCTGCTCGCGGTCCGCGATCGCCCAGCCGCGCTCGGCCTGCAGCGCCTCGTTGAGACGCGGCTGGATGTCGGCCGCGTCGATCGATTCGGGCAATACGTCGCGCAATGCCGCTACTTGATCGTCGACGGACATGGAGGGCTGCTCAATGAGAGTATGCACCTGATTAACGATGATCCCCTCCCGCTTCATTCCCGCGTCCCGCAGTTTATCGCCGAAGAACTGTGCTTCTCCGATCGCAAGAGGGTCGGGGCTGGTCACCAACACGAACGCGACTTCGGGGCTCCGCAGGGCATCGGAAACCTGCTCGGCGCGTTCCTTGAAGCCGCCGAACAGGCCGTTGATCCCACTCACGAACTCGGCCACTTGTTCCAAGAACTCGAGGCCAGTGATCTTGCCAATCCCTTTGAGCAGCACGGTTGCACCGCGGCCGACCAACCCGAACGCTTCTTTTCCGGCACCCTCGAAGACTTGGAGAAACCAGCGCATGGCCGGCGAGTCGATGGCGTCGATGAGTCGTTCCGGCGCCGCCAGGAAGTCGAGCGCGCTGGCCGTCGGTGGCGTGTCAAGCACGACTAGGTCCCACTTCGGGTCCTTCCGGACCTCGTGGAGCTTCTCCATTGCCATGTACTCTTGGGTGCCCGCCAGCGAGCTCGCGACATATTGATAGATCTGATTGTTGAGGATGCGGTCGCGCGATTCCTCGTCTGTCGCGTACTTTTCGACCAGCCCATCGAAGGTGCGCTTCGTGTCGAGCATCATCGCCGACAGCGCCCCCTTACATTCGAGGCCGTGGCTCTGGAACAGCGACCGGGGAACGTCCTGCTCGCTGGTCCTCATCTCGTCGAGCCCGAGGCTATTGGCGAGGCGCCGCGCCGGGTCGATCGTCAGGCAGAGGACTTTTCCGCCTTCCATCGCGGCATGTACGGCCATCGCTGCCGCTGTCGTGGTTTTTCCGACTCCGCCGCTGCCGACGGTCACCACCACACGATGACTGCCAAGCACGTCCGCGAGACTCATTGCAGCGCGACTCTAGCAGCCCTGCACGGGGTGTCGATCTCGTGGAAATCACTGGGTTCTGCAGAATCCTTGCCCCTGGCACCGTAGGATAATAGGCTACATACACCTACATCTGGCAGGGAGCCCTCATGAACGAACGCCGCATACGTCGAAGTCAGGATCCGTACCGCGCACTGTGTCTTCAGCTCGAGCACTCACGCTCGGAAGGCCAGCTCGACGCCGTCGTCGTCGCCATCGACAACGGCTTGCTGGTTGCGGGCGCTGGCGAGCGTTCGGTGTGCGAAGCTCTCGGTGCGGTCGCGCCGCTCATGAGCGCCCCGTCGTTCAGTGGACGATTACCGGGCGCGCTCGAAGGACAGAACGTCGACGTTCGCGAGATGTTGCTCGACGGCGAGACCGTCTACGTCGCAAGTGTCGGCCGCGGCGGGGGAGACGCGTGGCTTCAGCAATCGATCACCGGGGTGCGAAGGATCCTCGGTTACGCACCGCCGTCCGACGCTCAGTTGCTGATCAACTGATTCTGCACTGCGGCCAGCTCGGCCTGGCGGATCAACTCGCGGGCGCCCTGCGACAGCAGATGGTCAGCGACTTCTTCACCCAACTGATGCGCTTGCGCGATCGCATCGGGTGAGGCGAGATCGAGGTAGGTGTCCGACGCGGCCGAAAGCATTTGGTCGCCATCGTACGAGGCCACCATCGCTTCGAGCTTGAGCCTCCCCTCCTCAGCGCTTGCGTGGCCGGCGATCGACGAGTGGCAGTTGCCCTCCAGTTTCTGAAGCAGCGCTCGCTCGGCCGTCACCTGGATGCGCGCGGTCAGGTCTTCGATCGCTTTGAGCTGTTCGAGCAGTGTTTCGTTGCCTAGGGCCCCTTCGATCGCGAGCGCTCCCTGCCCGACGGCGGGCAGGCAAATTTCGGGCGGAAGAAGCGAGTGGGGCGTTTCGTCGAGCACTCCGGTGCGAGCAAGGCCCGCCGCGGCCAGGACGATGGCGTCGCATTGGCCCCCGTGGAGTTTGCGAATGCGCGTTTCGATGTTGCCGCGAAGCGGGACGAAGTCGATGTCGGGACGCTGCCGTTGAAGCTGCACCAGTCGACGGCGAGAGGTTGTGCCAACCTTGGCGCCCCTCTTCAACGACGCCAAGTCGGTGCCGTCGACAGTGACCAGTACATCACGCGGGTCTTCGCGGACAGGCACGCTGAGGATACCCATCCCTTCGGCGAGTGGAACGTCGCCCGGCACGTCTTTCAGCGAATGGACTGCGAAATCTGCATCGCCGCGCACGACCACCGCTTCCACCTCGCTCACAAAAAGCCCCTTGCCGCCCACCTCGGCCAGCGGACGATCTTGGATGCGGTCGCCCGTGGTCCGAACGTGGACTTCCTCGATGACGATTTCGGGGAAGTGGCGCTGTAGCTGCGCGCCGACCCAACGGGTCTGGACGAGAGCAAGATTACTCGCGCGTGTTGCAATGCGTAGTTTCACTTCGATTTGCCTGTGGACCCCGTCGCCGCCGCGGCCAAGTGGGTGACCTTGGCTTCCGTGCCGGCTTCGGTCGAGGGCTCCTTCTCTGAAGGCTCTTCCTCAGTTATTGCGAAAAGCCGACGGACCGCGTCGATCAGGAGCGGTCCGTCCGGCTCGCCGGCACCCGCCTTGAGCTGGGTCATCGGCTGGTGAAGGAGCTTGTTGACCAGCGAGCGCCCCATCGCTTCCAACGTGGCACGATCGGACTGGCTCAGGCCCTCGAGCCGGGGCAAAGCGCGCTGCAGCTCTTCGTCCGCGATCTGCCCAAAGCGCTTTCGGAGTGCGACGATGGTCGGGGCGAGCTCTAGCGAACGCCGCCAACTCAAGAAAGCATCGAGCTCCTCTTCGACGATGCGCTCGGCCTGAGCGGCTTCCCGAGTGCGGACGGCCAGGTTCTCCTCGGCCACCTGGTGCAGGTCGTCCACGTCGTAGACGAACACGTTGTCCATGCTACCTACGCGCGGGTCGACGTCGCGGGGAACGGCGATGTCGATGATGAACAAGGGGCGGCGGCGCCTGGTTCGCACCACTGACTTCATCAGCTCCGGAGTCAGAATGAACTGCGGGCTTGCCGTGGACGCAATGACCACGTCCGCGTCCGCGAGTTCCATGGTGAGCCGTTCGTAGGGGACCGCTCGCCCGCCGCACGATTCGGCGAGGGTGCGCGCTCGCTCTTCGCTGCGGTTGAGCACATGCAGGTTCGTTCCGGTTTGCAGGAGACTCCGTGCGGCGGACTCTCCCATCTCGCCCGCGCCAATCAGGAGCGTTCTGCGACCCTCCAGGTTGCCGAAGATCTTCTTGGCCAACTCACAGGCGATCGAGCTGACGCTCACCGTGCCCTCGGCGATGCCGGTTTCGCTTCGGACTCGCTTCGCCGTCGCAAACGCCTGGGTGAAGCAGCGGCCGAGAAGGGTTCCCATCGTGCCGGCGCTTTTGGCTGCGTCGAATGCCTCTTTCACCTGACCGAGGATTTGGGGCTCGCCGACGACGAGAGAGTCCAGACTCGATGCGACTCGGAAGACGTGTCGGACCACGTCGACGCCGCGCGCTTGGTAGAGCACGTCGTCGGCCGCGCTGTCGGGGAGGCGTCGAGCGAGGGCATCCGTCGCGATTCTCGATGCTTCGATGGGGTTTACGCTGGTCGCATAGAGCTCGACCCGATTGCAGGTCGAAATCAATAGTGCTTCGTCGAGCTGTCCGTTGGCGGCAATCTCACGAAGCTCTTGCTCGAGGCGATCGGGCGCTACGGCGAGGTGCTCGCGGACTGCAACGGGGGCGGTTCGATGGGACAGCCCGACGACGACGAAGTCGCGCGTCATGTAGTCCCACCAGCGGCTCGCAAGGCATAGCCCGCCAACACCAGAAGCGTGAACA
>JAFDFW010000274.1 GCA_019309605.1 Deltaproteobacteria bacterium
TTCTGAGCCGATCGGCAGCTCGGAGACATGGCCCTACGCATCGGGGACGTCGATGAGGAGGCACAAGGCGTCATCGGGAACTTCGCTGGCGAACAGGCGAGGAACCGGTAACCATAAGGCCAGGGTTCTGCGACCACCATACTCATGACAGACCGGCAAAAGAAGGCCCAAGGCCCCTCAAGCCCCGTGTTCACGCGGGAAATCGTTCGGCGCATCATCGATGGCTTCTTTGGCGACACAGAGGCGATGTTGAGGGAGCTCGAAGAGGCCGGTTTCGATCGCGATGCCGTTGTGAAACACGTCAGGGCCCTCGGGCTCACCAAACAGCTCCTGCGCCAGCACAACATCAACCCCCAGCAGCTTTCTGTGCGAACGTGTATCGGATGCGAGCGGGAGTTCCTGTCGCAAGGATCCCACAATCGCTTCTGCGATGCGTGTCGGCCACGAAGTTGACGCAAGAGAACAAGCGCCCGCGCGAGACTCTGACGAAACTGGAGAAGGAACAGGAGCCGGTGTCACCACACTTGGCGCCGCGGCAGGAAGGACTCCCAAGCTAACGCCGTGAGTACCGCAACCCGGTGTCTTGATCCGAACAGAGGTTGAGACTGCCATCCCTCCGCGCCGGGCACTTTTCCACAGCCAGCCCACAGCCCCTGTGGAAAAGCGGCTGTCCGCCGCGGTCAGATGGAATGTTAGAATACGTAACCTCGTTGACATCTATGGGTTCAAATGTTAGGGACCCCCTTCTCCACGGAAGGGGCTGAGAAACCAGTTATGGAGGGGAACGCAAATGATTTAGGGCCTGTTCTACAGAAGGCGCGGACGTCGCGTGGCTTCCTCCAGGCTGACGTCGCGTCTGAGCTTGGCGTCTCGCGAGCCACCATCGCCCAGATCGAGACAGGACGGCGATCCCTGAAGGCCGAAGAGCTGCGACGGCTAGCTGCCTTCTATGGCTGCAGCCCCAGCGAGCTTCTTGCCCCGGCTACCGACGACCAGGAAGTGGATGGCGTTGCCGAGCTGCTCGGCTCCTATCCTGATCTCGCGGAAGATCAGGGGCCGAGCTCCTTCGCCGGTGCGTGCGCGATCGCGAGGGCTCTCACCGATCTGGAAGCAAGACTCGAGATCGACTCCGTTGCACACTCGCTTCCTTCGTACCGACTTGAGCGCGTTAGTACGCCGTGGCAAGCGGCGCGGCAAGGATATCGCGTTGCGGAGGATGAGCGGCGTCGCCTAGCACTTGGAGAGGGGCCCGTCCGTTTCGTGGACGAACTGCTCATGACGTCGGGCGTTCGTTCGGCCAAGGCCACTCTGCCGACAGGAATCATCTCGATTTCGATCGCTCAACCGGATCACGGACCTCTTGTCGTGATCGACAAGAACCTTGGCCTTGAACACCGCCGCTTCAGATACGCACATGGACTTGCCCATTTCTTGTTCGATACCGAAGGGCCGTGGCGCGTATGCAATTCTACCGTAGCGCCTGACCTGGCGGAGGTGAGGGCGGACGCTTTTGCCAGCAGCCTTCTGATGCCACAGCATGGCCTGCGTCGATACGTGGAGACCCTCGGCAAAGAGACACTGGGACGCGCCGGTCCCACGGTGCTCTCCGTGTTTTCAGAGGGCGACGGTCGCGACAAGACAGGAGAGAGCCGTCGGGTGGATGGTCGCCAGCGCAGGGGCCGTCACCCGATCACCTTGTCGGACGTCCTACGCACGGCTCACTACTACGGCACGAGCCCCAGCGTGGCTGCACATCGTTTGAGAAACCTCCGACTCTTGACAGACCGTGAGCTCGGTCAACTAGAGACGATGCTGCACAATGAAAAGCGTGCGGCAGTCGAAGGGGAACTCGCGCTGCAGGCAGCACCCCATGAGATGGACTCCCTCTGTTCTCGACTGGCGGCGTTTGCGGCCAGTGCATTCCATCGGCGGAACATCGATGCCTCCAGATTCAACGAGCTAGCAGATCTCGCGGGAGTTTGCGTGGCAGACCGAGAGCGTCTCTTGGCCATTACCGCCCCGCCTCCATCACAAGAGCATGAGAGTTCCTGAAAATGTTGGAACAGAACACGCCGTCGGAATGTGTGGAAACGCTCGCGTTGCTCAGGCAGCTTCAGGTCGATTCTAAACAGCTTCTCGACCGGCTCCAACGAGACCTGAAGCGTCAGCACACGGTCGGCGTCAATGCCAAGGGCGACAACCAGAAGTATTTCGACATCGCTGCTGACGAATGGATTCGACGGTGGCTTTCGGAACACTTCGAAAGCGGTGTAGTGGAGTCTGAGGAGCAGACGGGCGCGTTCGAGTTCGGGAGCGGCAAGCAAGGCTACCGTTTCATCGTCGATCCGGTCGATGGTTCCGACAACTTCGCGCGCGGCCTGCCGCTGTCCGCCATCTCACTGGCCATGCTTCCGCGACAGACATCGCTCTCCATGGACGGAGTCCTCTACGCGTTGGTTGGCGACACCTCGGGACCAGGAGCGTGTGTCGCAGCGCGCGGAAATGGAGCCTACTCGAACAGCCAGCGCTTGCGCACATCGGAGACGCGGCGTCTTCGCGACGCATTTGTTTCCTGTGAGCTGAATCATTGGGCGCCGGACGCGTCTCTGGCCGAGGTGATGCGGACTTGCTCGGGTGTACGCGTCTACGGTTGTGCTTCACGTGCTCTATGCATGGTGGCGGTGGGTGCGCTAGACGCCCATGTCGACGTCAGGAGCCGGTTGACGCCTGAGAGTTTTCTTGCGGCCTCGTTACTCGTCGCCGAGGCCGGTGGTCACATCTGTCGTCTCGACGGCGGGGCGCTCGGTCCATTTCAATCGCTACAGGATCGCACGACCCTCGTCGCCGCATCGACGAAAGAGCTTGCGGAGGAGATCGTCAATGCCCTCGCTACATAGAGTTCCAGTCCAAGAAACGGCCGCTCCGATGGCCGTGATCCTCGCGGCCGGCGAGGGGAGCCGCTTGCGGAGTGCTCGTTCGGTCGTGCCCACACCGCTTGTCCGCCTGCGTGGCCTTTCGATCGCCGAAAGATCGATTGCGCAACTGCTCACGGCTGGCGTGGAGCGGTTTGTCGTCGTTCTTGGGTGTGACGCAGCGCCTGTCCAGCACGAATTCGAGCGCGTTGCAAAACGACGTCGCTGCCATATCTCTTTTGTTGAAGCTGAGAACTGGGAAAAAGGCAACGGGTTCTCCACGATCGCTGCCGCTCCATTGGTCGGCGACAGCCCGTTTCTTCTGACCACGGTCGATCGCCTGCTACCCCAGGAGATGATCCGGAACGTGCTGGCTGATCCACCGGCGCAGGATGAAGTCGCACTCGCCGTCGATCATGATATCGAAAACGTGTTCGACCTTCCCGAGCTCGCCAAAGTGGAGGTGTCCGGAGGGCGCGTCGCAGCGTTCGGGAAAGACCTCACAACTTGGAACGCGGGTGACACGGGGCTCTATTACAGTTCGTCAGGGCTATTCGAGGGGCTTGCGAGAGCGCACAAGCAGGGCAAGTTCTCGTTGACGGACGGGATCCAAGCATGCGCAGCCCAAGGAGGGGTTCGTGCGATCGATGTGACCGGTGAGCTTTGGCTCGCTGTGGACACCCCGGAAGCTTTTCAGGAGGCGACGCGTCGCATCGACGCGGCCATGGAGAAAGGGGGAGAGGATGGCTTTGTCTCCCAGTACATGAACCGCCCGCTGTCCCGTCGCCTTTCGGTGGCTCTGTCGAGAACGCCCCTGACACCCAATCACATCACACTGCTGTCCTTCTTCATGGGGCTTCTTGGCGCCGTCGGTCTAGCCACCACAGACCCGTGGTTTTGGATCGCCGGAGGGATCCTCATACAGATCGCCTCTATCGTCGATGGGTGCGACGGTGAGATCGCGCGGCTCAAGTTGGTTCAAAGCCCGCAAGGCGCCTGGCTAGATACGGTGTTGGATCGGTATGCTGACCTGGCGATCGGGCTTGCCGTGACGTTCGCCGCTTCACAACTGCACGACGCGGTCTGGGTTTGGCCCGCTGGCTTCGCTGCAACGGCCAGCTTCCTCATGGCAAGCTATGTCACCAAGGAATTCCAGATTCGGTTTCATCGCCCGTATCCAGATAATCTCGTCAACAAGCTCAAGCGCCGCGATCTTCGAATCCTCGTCATCGCAGTTGGTGCCGTCGTGGGGCATCCGTTTGTGGCGCTGTTGGCCGCACGCAGCGAGAGCTATCGCTCGAAACTGTTTCGCTGGACGCGTCCGAGCGTGCACGCTCCTGAAGCTGCCAATCACTGGCTCGAACGCCGTGGCTGCTGCAAGCCGAACGCTCGCGGCGCGCTCAGCTATCGCTGAATGTGATCAGCTGGGTCCGAACGATATCCTCGTTGATGCCCGAACGGATGTACTCCTTCAGGCAGTTGGCGACGGTCACCATGAGGTCCTCGACGCCCGCGTCCTCAATCAGCTTCGAAAGGAGCGCTCTCGCATCCCGACTGTGCTCTTCAGGGGAGCACCCACGAGAGATCGTCGGAGCACCTCTGCACGCGAGTAGCTGGTTTGCTGCGCCAGGGCATCGAGCCGCGTGAAGTCGTCCTCGTCGACACGGAAGGAGACAATGCGAGCTTTCACCTTTCTTGCCTGGTTCGGCTTCACTTGGCCGCCTCCTTTTCCGCCTCGCGCTCATCCTTCGCCACCACCGCCAAGATCAAGCCCGAAAGCTCCATCGCTCGCCTGAGCGCGAATTCGGACGGTCCATGCAGCACCTGATGGCTGACAACCATCAACTCCGAACGCAGCACGAGGTCGCCAAGATCGCGCAACGAGGCGATCGGGATCTCCCCACCTTCTGCGACGCGCTGCACGAGCGCCCTGGCGCACGCACGCACTTCACACATCGTCACCACGTCCCTTGCTTCTGGGACATCCTGTCCCGAATGCGTCTTTTCACTACCTCTCAGGACGTCTGCTGACGCAGCTTTCCCCAATAAATTCGAGGGAAGTGAGGGGTCTTGCCTACGTTTAGGTTCCCCTCGCACTGAGGTGATTGCGCGCAGATGCCCTCAAGCTGGCGGATGCGTGCTGGCCCAATCAGTCGAGCATGGGAACTTTTTTCGTTTGTTCCTTGCCCTGGTTGCGTTTCACGTTCTTCTGCAGCTGGGTCAGCGGGTTGTAGTCGTCCGGCACCTCGATCAAGCTGACTTCCTTGGCGTAATCCTTGTAGGCCGCCTTCATCTCGGCAAAGAGCTTCGGCTCCGACTTCGCGAGGTCGTCGAGCTCCAACGGATCGCCGGTGTAGCGGTAGAGCCTCCACTTCTTGTCACCAAACGGCGGGTTGTTGCGCATTAGCTTGTAGTCACCGCGAAACACCGCAGCGCTGCCGGCCAGCTCATAGGCAACGGCGTCGTTTGGCTCGTGAGCTTGCTTCGTCTTGCCCTGCAGGAGGCTCACCATGCTCTTTCCCGTGATCTCTTGAACCTTACGCCCATCGTGTGAACCTTGGTGCGCGGGCACGCGGGCGAGCTCGAGGAGCGTCGGCGTGATGTCGCTGACGTACGTAAAAGCATCCGTGGTCACGCCGCGCTGCAGGCGGGCAGGATAGTGCATGATGAGCGGTACGCGCATGCCACCCTCCGAGGCAGACCCCTTGAAAAGGTTCAGCGGCGTGTCCGAGACACCGGCCCAGCCCGGGCCGTAGTTCGCGTAACTGCCCTTGAGGCCCATCGCCTCGTACGACATGTCGAAGTTCTTCGCGTACCACTCGGGGAAGGCCTTATCCTGCTCGTTGTTGTCGGCGCCGTTGTCCGACACGATCAGGATCATCGTGTTGTCGGCCTCGTCGATCTCCTCGAGATAGGCGATGAAGCGGCCCACATTGGCGTCCACGGCCTCCAACATGCCGGCGTACACCGCCATCTGCTTGGCCCGGACTCGGCGTTCCTCGTCAGAGAGCGATCTCCAGGATTGTGCGCCGGCGATGGGACGAAGCTTCAGCCCGGATGGCATGAGGCCTTTCTCGACCTGACGCGAATAGCGACGGTTGCGAATCTCGTCCCACCCAACATCGTACACACCCATGTACTTGTCGATGTACTTCTTCGGCGCATGAAGCGGGTAGTGCTGCGCCTACTTCTTCGGCGCATGAAGCGGGTAGTGCTGCGCCTGAAGCGACACGTAGGCGAAGAAGGGTTTCCCGTCGCCGCGATCCTTGCCGATGTACTCCTTGATCCTGTCGACGTAGTAGTCCGTCGAGTAGAAGTCGTCCGGCAGTTTGGTTTCTTCGAAGCCCTCATAGAAGTGAACGAAGTCGTACATGGGCAGATACGTCTTCTGCTCCCAATTGTCGGCGCCACTTTCCATGAGCGCGATCGAGCGCTCGAAACCGCGGGCGGCGGGCAGGCTGTCCTTGGCTTTGCCGAGGTGCCACTTGCCCGCCATGTAGGTGTGGTAGCCGGCGTCCTTCAAGAGCGTCGCCACGGTGACCACCCGGTTGCTCATGTAGCCCTCGTACCCGGGCTGATCGAACTGGTTGTCGGCCATGATCTCGATCATGTTGCCCATGCCGGTTAGGTGGTTGTCCACGCCGGTGAGCATCATGCTTCGAGTCGGTGAGCACGTGGCGGGGGTGTGGTAGTTCGAGAACTGCACGCCGTTGGCGGCCAAGCGGTCGATGTTCGGAGTGTTGATCTCCGAGCCGTAGGCTCCGAAATCCGCGTACCCGGTATCGTCCAGCAGGAAGATGACGATGTTGGGAGGCCCGTCCGGCTTCGCAGATGTCTGCCCTTCGGTATCGGGCGGCGTGTCAGCCTCCGTGGTTGCCGGCTCTTTCTTCGAGCAGCCCGAAGCTGCGACGATCAATAGAGCGAGGAGTACGAGCGTGCGGCGCATGTCTTTCTCTCCCTTCCGATAGAGGTGACGGCCTACTCGCCGTGGAGGTCCACGGGACCCACCTCATAAGGATTCAAATCTTCTTCCGGCGCTGGGGCCTTGGTGCCGGGCATGATTTCAAAGCCCATCTCGAACACTGTGAGCGTCGAAGCGAGCTTCTCGAGGACCCCCTTGTCCCCTTCAATCTTTGCCGTCCCGTCCTCGATCTGAGCCATGAGTGTCTTCTTGCCCATCATGGTGGCTTCGAGGTCCGCTCGGTCGATGGTGACAGTGAGGTCCGCGTCCTCAGCCTGGAAGCCCTCG
>JAFDFW010000275.1 GCA_019309605.1 Deltaproteobacteria bacterium
TACTTCAGCATCGAGAAGGCACGTCGCGACCTCGGGTATGACCCCGCCGTCTCCATAGACGAAGGCATCGAGCGCACCTGTCAGCATCTCGAGGCGATCGGCGCCGTCTAGAAACGATGCGCCCGGAGCCACCTGCTTAGGCGTGTAGGTGTCCACGCGGCTTCGACACTTGATTACAATTCTATTCATCCCTTAGGTTTAGTTTTGTTCGTCGCCCCTGCCCGTCAGATTGCGGAGAAAAACGCACTCCGCCGCCTGCAATGGGGTAGAACGGCGGGGTTGCTGCAAAGCCGCTAGCTGATAAGAGGCTGGCGTTCGGGGGCTTTCGATCCAGTCGGGGCGAGTCGAGTGTCTAACGAGATTGTCATCCTACTCATCGCCTGCGGCCTCCTCATCGCCATGGGGGTGCTGGAGCTGATTCTGCATCGCAGCCGGCTCGCGCGGATTCCCATTCGGATCCACGTGAACGGCACGCGCGGCAAGACCAGCGTGACGCGGCTGATCGCGGCGGGACTTCGTGAAGCCGGCGTTCGTTGCGTGGCCAAGACCACCGGCACGGTTCCGCGCTTCATTCTGCCGAACGGTCGCGAGGTGCCGGTGTACCGCCCTGGGGGAGCGAACGTCATCGAGCAGAAGCAGGCGGTCACGATGGCTGCCGCGCAGCGTGCCGAAGCGCTGGTCGTCGAGTGCATGGCGCTTCAACCGTCTCTTCAATGGCTCTCCGAGTCCAAGCTCGTCCGCGCGACTCACGGGGCCATCACCAACGCGCGGCCGGACCATCTCGATGTCATGGGCCCTGCCGAGGAAGACGTTGCGCACGCGCTTGCCGGGACGGTCCCGGTGGACGGGGTGTTCCTGACCGCCGAGCGAAAGCACCGTGCGTTCTTTCAGCAGGTCGCCGAGGAGAGAGGGTCTCGCTTTCGTGCCGCCGAAGACATCAGCCGGCCGCTCACGACCGAGGACGTCGCGGGCTTCCCATACCTCGAGCATCAGGACAACGTCGAGCTCGCCCTCGCGGTTTGCGAGGAGATCGGGATCGACAACGAAACCGCGCTCCGCGGGATGTGGAGGGCCAAACCCGATCCCGGCGCGATGACCGAAACCAGAGTCGAGTTCTTCGGCCGGCACGTCATCTTCGTCAACGGCTTTGCCGCCAACGATCCAATCTCGACCCGTTACATTTGGGAACAATCATTGCGCCGGCACCGTGGGCTCAAACGGCGCATCGCCGTGTTCAACTGCCGGTCGGACCGCGCCGATCGCTCCGAGCAGCTCGCCGAATCGTATGCAGGATGGACGCAGGCCGACGAAGTCGTTCTGCTTGGCACCGGGCAATACATCTTCGCGCGCGCGGCCGTGAGGAGCGGGCTCGACCCGACACGGTTGGTCTTCGTCGACCGGGATCACCCGGCCGACATTTTCGAGATTCTGCTCGGCCTCTCGGAGTCCTCAGCTCTGGTGATGGGGCTAGGAAACATTGCGGGGCCAGGATTGGCACTGGCGGAGTACTTTGCCAATCGGGGGATGGATCATGCCAGAGATTGAGTTGTTGACCCTATCGATCGGGCTCGGCCTTGCGGCCAGCCTTCTCTATGGTGAGCTCTTCGGGCTCGCAGCCGGGGGCATGGTCGTCCCAGGCTATCTCGCTCTCTACATGGACAAGCCGATCGACATCGGGCTCACCTTGCTCGCCGCCCTCCTGACCTTCGGATTTCTCAAGGGGGTTTCGCAAATCGCCATCGTGTACGGCCGTCGGCGGACCGCGCTCACCATCATGATCGGTTACCTCGTAGGGCTGTGCTTCCGGATGTGGTTGGACAGCCAAATCACGCCATTTGCTGAAGGGGCCATCATCGGCTTCATCATCCCAGGGCTGATCGCGATTTGGTACCAGCGCCAAGGGGTGCTCGAGACGACGCTCAGTCTCGTCACGGCGGCGATCCTCGTTCGCATGGTCTTGGTCGTGTTCATCGGAGACGTGACGATATGAGGGGGATGTATTGGAAGCCCGAGGGCGCGTCTCAGGTACAGCGTGCGCTGGTCGCGGCTCTCGCTGTCGTCGGCCTCGTTGCCGTTGAGGTATTCCCGACGGAGGAGCAGCAGCCGCACTACGCCGAGAAGATGCTGGCTGCGCGAACGGCAAAAGACGCGCTGGACGTGCTCCACGACGCGTCCGAGCGGAGGGGCCTCCACCTGCGACCCAAGACGGATCCTTCTGCCTCCAGGATGATCGGCGAGGTGCTCTCCCCGATCACCAGCGGGAGCGGCAGCCTGGTGTCCAAGCAGACCTCGGTGAACCCGAACTTCGCGGCGGTCCTGGTGCAGTGGCTCAAAGAGCTTCGAATCAAGAGCGGCGACGTCGTCGCCGTTGGGGTCTCCGGTTCTTTCCCCTCCATGAATATCGCGGTCTATTCGGCGCTCCATGAGCTCGGCATCGAGCCCATCATCATCTCGAGCACAGCCGCGTCCCAGTGGGGCGCCAACGATCCCAACTTCACCTGGCTCGACATGGAAGCCGTCCTGCGGAAGAACGAGATTTTCCCGTACAAGTCGGTCGCCGCCTCTCTCGGTGGCGTTGGCGACGATGCGATTGGGCTGACCAAGCGCGGCCGGCGCATGCTCGAACGCGCGATCGAGCGCAACGAGATGACGCTCCTCGCCGACATCGAACCGCAGAAGAACAAGAAACCCGAGATCGTGGACGAGGAGGCAGAGCAACCGGCTGCGAACCTCGCTCTCGTCGACAAGGATCGGGTCCGTGAGCGAATGCGCGTTTACTATGAACAAGCCGGCGATCGAACGATCAAAGCCTATGTGAACGTTGGCGGCGGCACGGTGTCGGTCGGCACCAAGGTGGGCAAGCGCAAGTTCATGCCCGGCGTCAACCTCCGGCCACCCAAGGGCATCGAGGAGATGCCGCCTTCGGTGCTCGGCGCCTTCCTCGAGACGGGCGTGCCTGGCATTCATGTGACCCGCATCATTGACCTTGCCGAAGAGTACGGCCTCGAAATCGCGCCGCGCATCATGCCGGAGGTCGGGACGGGCGACGTCTTTCAGAAACGCCAGCCCAATCGCTGGCTTGCCGGTATCGTGTTGGCCCTGATCCTGCTGTCGCTCTTCGTGGCCGCCCGGGCCCCCTGGGGCACCCGAATGCTCCGCACTACGATTCCCCCGGAGAGCATCATACCGCCGCCACCGCGAGCTCCGAGCGGGTTCATGGCCCGCGCTGACAAGAGTGACGGGAACGGCACCGCCACGGATCCTCCCTAGGATTGATGGCTCCGCGGACCGTGCTAATCCAATCGAACTTGGAGGTCCTCATGCTTCGTTATTCCGCTCGTGCTCTTATCGTCGTCTCGTCCTTTTTCGTCTTGAGCTGTGCCGACACCGCGGTCGTGCAAACCGGTTCGATCGAGGTTCAATGGGACGTGGACAAGATCGACGTCTTCGAGGCGGCTCAGACGTTTAGCGTGGTTACTTCTGATCTTGTCGACCCGCCTGACCTCGACGAAGATCAAATGGTCTTCAACGACACGGTCAACAGGCTCATCATCGAGGCGATGCAGGCCGAGCCGGTTTGTTTGGAGCTCGTGCCAGCCGATGAGGCCGAAGCGAACCCACCGGACCTTTGGGCGGCGAACGGAATCGCGCGGACGACCGAGGGCGGCTACTACTATCAGTGCGTCGGTGGCTGGGTGTGGGGCTTCTTTGGCTGGTACTGGGACTCCTGCGCGTATTGGCGTCCGACCTACGTCGAGTGGGACGTGGGCAGCATGCTCATTCCCGTGCTTCCGCCGCCGACCGAAGGCGAGGAACCAGAGCCGATCTTCAACGGCCTTGCACAGTCCGTCGTGGGGACAGGCACAGACGTAGAAACGACGGCCCGCGCCGCCGTGCAGGCGATCTTCGCGCAGTGGCCGGATCAGCGGACCTGCAGCCCTCAGTAGCGGGAGCGATGCCGGCCGCGTTTGCGTCGGTGCTGCTTGGCTAGGTCCGCGTGGCCGCGCTTCGTGAGCTTCGGCGGGAATACGAACGCGGCCAAGTGGTCCAACGGATTCAGCACCTTGCCGTTCTGGAACATGCCGAAGTGCAGATGGGGCCCCGAGTCTCTGATTCCGGTGCGGCCTACGTCGCCGAGGCGCTGACCCGCTTCCACCCGGTCGCCGATCTTCACGTCGTAGCTCGCG
>JAFDFW010000276.1 GCA_019309605.1 Deltaproteobacteria bacterium
GGCATCCTCGATGTCGACGACGAGTGTCCGGACGAGCCTGGCACGCCGGAGAACAACGGCTGCCCGGATCCGGATCGTGACGGCGACGGCGTTCCCGACCGCGTCGACAACTGCCCAGATGAGCCCGGCACCGTGGAGAACCACGGTTGCCAGGAGGCCCAGCTGGTCGTGCTTGGCGCAGGCCAGCTCGAGATCCTCGAGAAGGTCTACTTCAAGACCGGCAGCCGCAAGCTCCAGAAGCGCTCGTTCGCACTCCTGGACAACGTGGCGAAGGTCCTGAATGCACACCCGGAGATCGAGATCATCCGCGTGGAAGGCCACAGCGACTCGACCGGTAGCCTCAAGTTCAACATGAAGCTGTCGAAGATGCGTGCCGACACGGTGATCCGTTACCTCGTGGGTAGAGGCAAGGTTCAGAAGGAGCGCTTGATGTCGGAGGGCTTCGGTCCCACCAGGCCGCTCGTTCCCGACGCCAAGACGAAGGAAGAGCTGGCGCAGAACCGGCGCGTCGAGTTCCATATCGTCGACACCGGGCCGGAGGATGCGGCGACTGAGACACAAGAAGACGCGGCGACCGGGACCCCGGAGGCCGCACCCGCCGAATAATCACGGCGAGCACCCACTGGGTGCACACACAGTGCGGCGGGTTCCAGGCTTCGGTCTGGGGCCCGCTTCGCGTTTAAGCGGCTGGCCTAGCTTGCGATGCGCACGGGCCAGCGCTCGTTCTCGACGCCGAGGCTGAGGTTGGCGAGGATCTGGCGGGCCTGGCGAATCGTGATTCGGTCGTGTGGATCACGTCGAAGGCATTGAGCGATCAGCGCGCCGAGGTCCTGGGTTTCCGGGCGGTCGAGCAGCGCCCGCACGGCTTCCGGGTCCCCATCGTGCGTGACGTGTTGTGTGATCATCGCCGCCTCGCCGTTGCCGTCGAACAGTGTCTTCCCGGTGTACGCCTCGAAGATCAGGCAGCCGAACGCGTAAACGTCCGCGGGGATGGATTGAGAGGCGTCCCCGGCCCCCCAGATCTCGGGTGCTCCGTAGTTCGCGGTGCCACACCCAGGCCGCAAATGCCGGCCGGCAAGGCCAAAGTCGACGAGCACGGGCTTAGGTGGCTGACCCACTCCGGTGACAGCGTTCGCATTGCATACGATGATGTTGGAAGGCTTGACGTCGAGGTGACCCACGCCGACTTGGTGCATCGCATCGAGTCCGGCACCCACGCCGAGAAGCAGTTCTCTCGCGCGTCCGAGTGAGAGGTCGCCCATTTCCAGCATCCGCTCGAGGCTTGGCCCTTCCACCAACTCCATAACCAGGATCGGCTTGGGTCGAGCCCCCGCATCGAACGTAACGAAGCGAGCGATGTTCGGATGCTCTGGAAGCGCGAGCAGTGCTCCCGCTTCCTCGCGAAATAGGCGTAGGAATTCGTCCTCGGAGAGGGTGCGCGCCGCGGCGGCAGAGTAGTCGGGTACCTTCAACGCGAAGAGCGGGGCTGTTTCATCCTGCCGCTCTTCGACCCGGCGAGCGACGAAGACGGAGCCCACTGCGCCGGTGCCAACCGTCCGCACGAGATAGAATCCTCCGACGATCCGGCTCGGGGGCGCCCATGCCGGCAATGGTGCGTCCGCGTCGAGCTCCATCGGAGCGATACTCGGCGCACGCCTCGGACCGTCCAGCGGAAGCGAGCAAAGGTGCTTGAGCAGCGCCCTCGTGAGCTCCGCAAACGCCCCAGGTAAATCGTGCTCGACTGCGCTAACCGCGTCGGAGACCCTTTGGTCGAGCTGCGAGACCGAGGCGCGGAGCGCGCGCTCGACCTCGAGCCCCATGGCCCAAATCTCGGCGGCTGATGTGGGGGACTCGTCCCCGACCGAAGCCCCCAAGCGCCGCCGAGAGCCGCTGACGAGCTGGGCCATTGTTGCCACCCCTCGTTCCAGGGTAGCCAAGGGTGTGCCCGAAGAGCGCTCTGCGATTTCGGTCAGCGAGCTTGAAGCGCCCACGGAACGGAGTCCGCGCGCGAGAAGCGACAGGGCCTGGCGGAAGGCTTCGATCCGAGCGGAGCGCGCGACGGGTAGCTCGTTGCCGATCACTTTTAGCGCATCGGTTGCAGCCACCAGCCCGTGGCCGTCCCGTTGCGCGGTGCGAGTGGCCTGCTGCAGCTTGGCATACGCCCTCAGGGCGCATTCAATCTCGGGAACCATCGAGGCTTCGGCCATGGTCTTGAGATCGTCGAGGTGGGGGACATGCCCCGCGGCCGCGATCACGATATCCGAAACGTCCGCGATCTCCTCTCGGACCAGGGCGTCGCAGGTGCGGGCGGTGGCTGCGCACAAGGTGCGACGAAGCGAACTCTTGGGGTCGTGCCGGACTCGATTGAGCAGCACTCGTTGCGTCAAGAGCCGCCGTTGGCGGACGAGGTCCTTGCGCGGGTCGACATGTGGTCCGTCGGCATCGACGAGATGCAGCATCGTCCGAAGTTGACGCAGGCGCGTCGTGAACTGAGGGACTTGGCTCCCTTTTTGAAGCGGGTCGCCCTCCCGGATGACGAGCCAGTTGGTGATCTGTTGAAACAGGTCACCGAGCCGTTCGTCATGAGCGCCCTGCGCGTCGTCGTCCTCGCCGACGAGGAGCAGGTCGTTGACCGACGATGTCTCGAAGAGCGCCGAGTCCAGCTCTCGAAGTGCGAGAAACGCCGAGACGTTGGTGTCAGGGTCGCCCTCCACGGGACGCTCGAGAAGCTTGGCTTTGCGAGCTGCAGCTTCGAGGATCGGCTCGGCTTCGCGCGCTGCTTCGTATGCCCCTTCGGTCGCGAACGTTTCGAGGGCGTCGGATATCATATCCCGGAGCGCTGGCCCGCCTCGCGTTCGGGCGCCGTTGAGCTCCTCGGCGAGGGCCTTCATGAGCGCCGTGCGCCCGACATCTTCACCGCCGCCTTGCGCGATCGCCTTCCGGAGATGAGCCTCGGCTTTCTTGGCCGCTTCTTCCGCGAAGCCGGGCCGGATTCGTTCGCGCCGCAGCTCGACCAGCGCCTCCGCCGTGTCCAATCCACCGACGCGCATGAGCTGTTCGAGCAATGACTCGACGACGGTTGGGTGGCTTTCCGCGGCGCGCGGGAGCCCAGCGATCATCGCCGCGGCGATGCCGTGGTCCTGCTGAAAGACGACCGAGTCTAGGAGCTCGCGGCACGCGCGGAGACCTTCTTCGGGCTCGACCGCAATACTTGCCGCCAGCGACGTCGCCGCGCGCCGCCACTCCGTGATGGTGAACTCCGGGTCGAGGTGCCGTTGCATCTCCTGCTGGAAGATCGGCATCGACGAGGCGAGCAGGCCTCTTGCGGAAGCGACGTGCCGCCATACCAAGGTCTCGCGGTCCGCCAGCAGGCGGTCCCAGGCCTCGCGGACGGCCTCTGTGCAGAAGACCCGGACGCCCGTATCATCGCCCTCCGACGCGCGCCGCGCCGCTTCACGCGCGGCACGTTCCAGCAACCGCGCAGCCAGGCGGCGGGACGGAAGCGAGCCGGTCGCCGGCGTGCGCAGCCAATCGCGGCTCGAGTCTTGTCGGGAGATCAACGCCAGGGCGAGCGCATCGACATTGTTGATGGTGCCGATCGGCAAGCTCAGCGCCAGCGCGACGCGGGCACGTATCGATCGGCCGCTCAGCGCGCGTTGCGATCCGAGGGCGAGTTGCGTGGCCACCGACACGAACGTTGCAGCGTCGCCTTTGCGGAGACGTTGAAGGACCATCCGGCCGAGTTGGCGTTTGACCGGGCTTGAGGGGAGCGCCGCAGCCACCTCGTACAGCGCTGCCGCGGCCGCTGGCCCCGAGAGCCAGTCGAGCTTTTCCACGAGGCCACTTTCGACCGCAACTTCCAAGCTCTTCAGAAGTGCGTCGGGGTCGAGGCCTTCGAGCGGGACGGGCCGGCGCTCGTCCACGACCGCACGCGCGAGGGTCGCAATGCCCTGACGCCAAGCAGCCTCCCGTTGCTCGGAGCAGGTCAGTCGGTGCAAGACCGTCAGGCCTTCGAGCCGTTCCCGGGTGGCAGCACGCATCCTCTTAGATTCTAGCCTGCCGATCGCCTCTCCGAAAGCGCGGTTGACAAGGATGCGCCAAACATCTAGCCCCAATTGGCGTGGTCCAACTTTCCTTCGAGTTTGCCGGCGAATCGCCGACGATCGCGGAGCCCGGCGTTACCGGGG
>JAFDFW010000026.1 GCA_019309605.1 Deltaproteobacteria bacterium
GTGGCGCAAGCGGCCCTCGAGGACGCGATCCTGTACGCGACGGAGCGCGAACAATTCGGCGGGCCAATCTTTCAGTTCCCACGCGTCGCACGCAAGATCGGCCGCATGGTCGTCCGCATCCAAGCCGGCCGGCAGATGACGTATTTCAGCGCCCGCGAAAAGGACCAGGAGAAGCGCTGTGACCTCCAAGCAGGCATGGCGAAGCTCTTGGCCACCCGCTCCGCGTGGGAAGCAGCAGACGCGAACGTCCAGATTCACGGTGGAAACGGCTACGCGGAGGAATACACCGCATCCCGCCTGTTGGTGGATGCGCGAGTCCTCAGCCTTTTCGAGGGCGCCAACGAGATTCAGGCGCACGTCGTCGCTCGCCGTCTTCTCGAAAGCTGACGCACCCAGCCCGAGCGGCCATACTGCCCCGGGATGGGCCCTGATCGCGTCGGCGGCAGGCAGAGGCCGGTTCGCATCGCCTTTGCCGTAGTGCTCGCGCTGCAGGTCTTGCTGGCCGTGTGGGGCGTCGCCGACCGATGGACGCGCGGCCACAACGGCTGGAACGGTTCCGCGTATCACAACGCCGCCCGCAACACATTGCGTTGGGACGTGCTGTTCCCACTCCAGTACGAGACCGCCAACGTACCCCCGAAAAAGGAACAGCTCTACACCCACGCACCGCTGGCCCTCCACCTACACAACGTGGCCAGCGTGAAACTCTTCGGCGATCGCGAGCTCTCGATCCGGCTAGTCGCGGGCTTCTGGAGCGTGGCCGCTCTCTGCATGCTGTTCGCCGTAGTAAGACGCCTCTGGGACGACGCACACGCCCTAGCCGCCTCCGCGATCTATGTGGTCCTCCCGATCAACGCCATCTACACCAACATGGCCAACCACTCGTCCGGCTTCATCTTCTGGTCCCTACTCACCCTCTACCTCTACATCCGCTCAACCCGCGCCCCCCCGTGGCGCCGTGCAGACTTCGCCCTCTTCCTTGCGATCTTCGCCATCGCGGCCAGCTGGGACTGGCCCGCCTACTACATAGCCGCCTGCATCGCCCTCCACTGGGCCTGGGGACTCTTCGGGCCACGGCGCTCGGAACCCGCAAGCGGTCCCGCGTCACAACTAGCCATATTCTGCGCGTGGGTGGTTTTGTTGTTTGCGGGGCATTTCGTTTTGGTGGAGGTGATGACTGGGAATGTCGATGAGCTGAGGGGAGCGTTTAATGCGCGGCGGGCACTTTCTTGGGCGCGCTTTCGGACGCACTTGTGGATCGTGCCGGAGCTGATGTTCACGGCGCCGGTTCTAGGGCTTTGTGCCGCGTGGATGGGCATGTGGGGCGCTCGCATGGCCCGTGGGACGGCGCGGGGGCGTGATTTGATTCCGGTCGCGTTTCTGGTCGCCGGCTTGATTCACTATTGGACCTTTCGCTGGAGCGCGATCGTCCATTCATACTGGGCGTGGCCGATACTTCCGGCCGTGGCCATCGTCGTCCCAGTCTCACTCTTCGCGATGGCGCGCTGGATTCGCGACCGGGCGGGGATCGCACTGAGCTTCAGCGTGTTGCTCTTGCTCGTTCCCTTGGCGATCCGGACCGTTGAGCTCGTTCCCGAGGGACGCTATGTCGGCGGCTCGATGTGGTTTTTCACTCCGGTACGGGGCGCGATGGATACCTACGACTCAGGGAGGCCGGAGCTCCGCTTTGCTGAGCGCGTCAAGGCGTGGACCGACCGAGACACGGGAGTGCAACTACACACGAGCCTCAAGCCCCTTCGCCTGGAGCCTCGGTTCAACATCACCCTCGACCGCGTGACGCATCGCTGGTCACAGAACCCGCGCGTCGAGATCCCGAACAGTCAGGGAGCGACCGGCTGGGTCTTCGTCGCTGCGCTCGATGCCTTCCCCGAAGAGCAGCGAGCGGCATTCGCATCCCGCCATCCCTATCGTCAATTCGGCGACTACTTCATGGTGGACCTGCGTACGGAGGCTCGCGACATCGAGGCCTGGGGCTTGACTCCGCTCGAGCCCAATGCTCGATGGTGGCTCTTTCACACCTCTTTCGAACCCCCGATGAGAGCGATACGGCTCATCGCGGCGGAGCAGTCCCTGAACGAAAAGGTGGCGGAGCTCGATGCCCCGTAGACCGCTCGCAGCCATGCTGACTTTGTGGTCCTCGGCCTATCTCGGATGCGTCCTGTTCTTGGTTGCGGATCTATTGCCGCAAGCCTCGGTGTCGATGGAGCTCCTCGGTCAACTGTCGTGGCTCGCGCTCGTCGGATCGATCCCAACGGCACTGGTCTTGGGAGCGGCGTCTCGAACGGCGCGCGCGCCACGAGCTGTGATCGCAGCGTCGACGGTTGCCGTGATCGTGTTCGGGGTGGCCATCGCCTGGGACCACACCGACTTCCTGCTTGCGGGGCCGCGGTGGACGCTTCACCCGCAGCGCCAGATGCTGCGCATCGCGATGGCCCCAGCGTTCGGGGTGCTTGCCGCAGGAGGCTGGCTCTGGCTAATCCTGGGCGCGCGCACAACGAAATTACGATGGTCTGCGCCTTGGATGGCGATCACCGTGATCGCAATCGGGCTGCTGATGGCTGCGATCGTGCGCTACCGGGCCTACGACTACTCGATGGCGCAGCTGGTCTTCCCAGCGGGCGTTCTCTTGGGCGCAATGGTGTACCTAGTCGCTCGGGAGTCTCGGCACCGGCCTGTCGTCTTGGGCGTCGCCGCCGCATGCCTGCTCTATGGAGTTGGATCTCGCGTCGATCCCAGCCTGGTCGCAACCGGTAAGCGCGAAGTGATTGCACACAGCCGAGCGGGTGCGCTGGCGACCCTCTACGTGCTCCCCCACTTCGGACGCGAGCAGATATGGTCTACCTCTGGTAAGGCATGCCCAGAGCCAAGGCCCGTCGTGGAGCAGTCTCCGATTGGCATCGAGCCGAATGGACGACGCAACGTGATCGTCGTCACGGTCGATGCCCTTCGAAAGGACGTCATGGGCATGCAGGTGGACGGGCGCCCCGTGACGCCGGAGCTGACGCGACTCGCGGAGGCCGGCGTGTCGTTCGCAAGCGCCACATCGACTTATCCGGCGACCCTGTTCGCAGTAGGCACCGCGTTCACCGGCTTGAGCCCAGCCGAGCTCTATCTCTCGCCCGCACTACCAGACACGATCTTCACACGCTCCCGCGCCCACGTGGACAGGCAGTTCGCGGTTCTTCCCGACGTCAACTGGTTTCGCCTCCCGATCGTCGGGCAGTTCCTGGCGCCGGGTGTCGAAACCACGTTCGCCCGCACAGACGCCGCTGCCACCGATGCCCTCATCGAACGTCTTCGGGCTGCGCGTAAAGACGACGCGTCGATCATGGCGTGGGTCCACTACTACTCACCGCACGACCGCTACCGATCGCACCAAGACTTCCCATTCGGAAAGGGCAAGAAGAACGCCTACCTGAGCGAAGTGGCGTACTTCGACCGAGAACTCGGCCGCTTGATGCAGTACCTGGACGCGGACGGTTGGCTCGAGGACACGCTGGTCGTCTTCTTTTCGGACCACGGCGAGGCCTTGGGAGAGCAGTCCTACTGGGGACACCACGTCTACTTAAACGGCTGGATGATCGACGTCCCGCTCGTGCTCTGGCACGCCAGCATCTCTCCTTCCGAACCGCGGGTTGGCGTCAGTCTTGCCGACGTTGCCCCGACCGTCTTGCACTTCCTGGGCTTGCCTGTCCCGTCGGATATCGCCGCACAGAGCCTTTTTACGCTGGACCCGAACCTGCCGGACCGCCCTTCCTTCTCCGAAGCCTTCCCTGTGCGCGGCCGGGAGCTGTTCGACAGCTTCCGCCTCGCTACACTCGACGACGCGTCGATTCAGGCCAGGCTCCTCGGTATTCGCGTGGCAAACAAAGGCTACGAGCCCAAGGGAGCGATCACCCGCGGCCGCTATCGCTTGATTCATCATCGCGGGGCCGACACGACGCTGGTCTACGACCTCGAAGCCGACTCGAACGAGCGTCTGGCAGACGCGACATCGAGCCGAGAAGCCAGCAAGCTCCTCCAAAGCGAGCTCGAGCGGTGGGAGCAAGAGCAACTGCAACGCATCCGGTGCCGGCTTCAACTCAGCGAGTAGCGACCGACGACACTTCGTCCTGGATGACGGTCGGAGTGGACCCAACCACGGGACCGGTCGTCATTGATAGCCGGGCCTCGTGAAACTGGATCAGCGCCACATCCCCCGACACTGTCGTCGCGTACAGCTGGATCACGAGTTGGCTCGCGTCGTGTGGCACCCCGATCTCGTAGCTCAGGCGCCATCGCTCCCCTTCTCGGACCCTAATCCCCTTACGTAGGAATTTTTCGTAGCCGCCGAGAAAGACATCCTGGTGAAAGTCGATCGTCGCCTGGCCACCGGAAACCTCGAGATCGAGATCGACGCGGAGCATCGTGCCGGCGGGAACGCGTAGATATTGTCCGCCGATCAGAAGCTTCTTGCCCCCTACGGCCCGCACGGACACCGAGTCCTCGGTCAGCAGATCGATCACGCCCGCCTCGGTCATGTCTCCGCGGCCGGAGCGCGTCAGTCGGGCCACCTCGGTCACGAGCTGCCGTTCACGGGGCGATGCAGGCTGACTCTGCCGCTTTGGACCGAACGGCAAATCGGCCTCGGGAACCCACCGCGTGCAATCGCGAAACGACTCGTCACAGACGACTGCGGTGCCGGAAGGCTCCCACATGATCACGCTTCGGGCATAGGTGTTGCCGGCAAACAGGTGGCGCGGGGTCGTATATTCACGAAACCAACTCCGCCCGGTGAAATTCCTCTCCTGGGGCTCCATGCCGAGAAGGTCGGTCACGGACAGGGCCGCGTCGACGTGGGCATAAAGCGTATCGATCCGCTTCGCCTCCGGCTCTGGCAGCATCACGACGACGAATGACCAGCTCTGTGAGAGCAGCCTCTGTGTCGCGCTCGCCGACTGCACGAGCCCAGTCGACTCGTCGGAAGTGATGATCACGACCGTGTCGCGAAGGACTCCGCGTTCCTCGAGCTCCGTCAGGAACTGGGCGAGGGCGTCGTCGGCCCAACGGAAGGCGCGCTCCTGCCTGCTTCGCGCCCCTTCCCAAACTGCGGTATCCGGGAACGTAAACGGATGGTGGGTGCCCACGGTCAACAGCGTCGCAAAGAACGGCCGATCCGCCTCGTGAAGCTCGACCAGCCGACCGAGCGCCTGCTCGAAGAACGCCTTGTCGTCCACGCCCCAGTCGGTGCGCGCGTAGCTCCGCTCGAACCAGGGGTCTCCCACCAACTCCTCAAACCCCGCCTTTTTCATGAACTGGTCCTTGAGCATGAAGCCGAGGGGCGCCGATTGAATGTACGCGGTCACATATCCTTCGTCTCGCAAGACCGCTGGAAGGCATCGGCGCGCCGCCCCGTACACCTGTTCGCTCATCTTGGACTGGTCGGTCAGCAGCTTCGGATAGTCCCCGCACAAAATGCCGTACTCGCCCCGGTTGGTCTGCCGCTGGTGCGAAACGACGCGCGTGAAAAGGATGTGACGTCGAGCCAGCGCATCCAATTTCGGCATCGTGATCGCGCTTTGGACCCCTTCGGCGGCGGCAACGGAAGGCAAGTACGCGCCCGAAGCTGCTTCGATCATGATGAGAAGCACGTTGGGCCGGTCGGGCAGCGGCCCGGCCCATCGCTCGCCGCGCAGGTTGCCCCGCAAGACCTCGCGCACTTCGGCGCGGATCGAAGCTGGCCCCACGCCCGCGGAAGCGGGCAAGATCGACAAGTTGGCCTGAATCGCGTGCCGCTGTCGCCACTCGTCGTAGGTGTGGGACGTGGGAATGACCAACTGCCCGAGCACGCAAGCGGCGAACGCCAGGCCCCATCCCCGCCACCAGCGTTTGCCCGGAGCGCGCGCCCACAGCGCGGCCGCGGTCGCCGCGGCGGTGAGCACGGCAAGCAGGACCGGATGTCGCGCGTGGCGGACCGAGCCGCCAACAAACGTCGAATCGGCCAGGAAACCGGCATGACTGAGCGCGTAGAGCGAATCGAACACCGAGATGAACTCGTACATGGCAAAGCTCACCCACACGATCGACAGGAGGACCCCGAGCCCCGCCACGCGGCCCCACCAGCGACCGGTCGCAAGGAAGAAGCCTGCCGCACCGGCGACCAGCAATGCGACCGAAGTATCGGCAAGAAAACCACGCAAATCCGCGGGGGCGAGAGCCAGGCGCTTCTCGCTCAGGAGCAAGGCGCGTGTGAGCCACGGCGCGGCAAGGCACACGGCGACCATGAGCGTCCAGGCCGCCCTTCCCCTCCAATCGCCGCGCTTCGCTTCGATGAGGGGAACTTATGGGCTATGCAATCTCGATGGCAAAGGGTTTCGCGCCTGCCGCCGAGCGCAATCGGCAACCGATCCTCGACGTGCTTCGCCGAGTGCTCCCGCCGGCCGGCCTCGTTCTCGAAGTGGCGAGCGGAACCGGCCAACATGCGATCTTCTTTTCCGAACGCCTCCCTGCGCTCCAATGGCAGCCGACCGATGCTTCACCGGAAGCCCTGCAAAGCATTGGCGCGTGGGTCGACGTCGCCGCTCGTGACAATCTTCTAGCCCCCCTCGATCTCGACGTGCGGTCACCGCAATGGCCCATCAGCCAAGCCGACGCCTTGTTGTGCATCAACATGATCCACATCTCCCCCTGGGAAGCGACCGAAGCGTTGTTTCAAGGAGCGAGCCAACTACTCGAGGTTGGCGCCCCGCTGATCACCTACGGCCCGTATCGGCTGCATGGCGAGCACACGGCCCCGAGCAACGCGGCATTCGACCAAAGCCTTCGATCTCGCAACGCGCGTTGGGGCGTTCGTGACATCGATGATCTCCGCGATCTGGGTGGGCGAACGGGCTTTGTGCTCGAGGAGCGGGTGGGCATGCCGGCCAACAACATGATTTTGGTCTGGACGCGGGAGGCCTAAGAGGGCGCTCCGGGCAGCGACGGATTCAAGAACAGCGCAACGAAGTAGACGATGAAGACGACGATGAGGGTGATTCCTCGCTTGCGTCCAATATGATTGCGCTCGTTCACCGCCATCATCAGAAGCAGCACGGTCACGCCTGCCATGATGGGAAAGTCGCGCACGACGACGACGCGATCCACCGGCCCGGGGGCGATGATGCCAGGAAGCGCGAGCACGCCGAGCAAGTTGAACATGTTGGACCCAACGACATTGCCGACGGCGATGTCTGGTTCCCCCCGCCTCGCGGCGGCGACGGAAGCGGCCAGCTCGGGAAGGCTCGTGCCGAGCGCAACCAGCGTGAGACCCACCACGAGCTCGCTGACCCCGAGGTCGGACGCGATACCCACCGCGCCCCAGACCAGTACGCGGGAACCAATCAGAAGAAAGACCAGGCCCACCAAGAACGTCGCGACGCCCTTGGCAGTGGGCAGGGAGTCGGGAATTTCGTCGTCTTCGAAGCCGCCGGTGGACACCTCCGGAGGTTCTGCCCGCTGCTTGCGGCCCTGCATGCTGATCCAAGCGATCAGGACGAACAGCCCGGTGAGCAAGATGATCCCTTCGACCCGGCTGAGCTCTCCGTCCCAAAGGAAGAACCAGCCGACCGCCATGCTCAGAAACAGAACCGGAATTTCGCGGATGAGCAACCGAGAGTGGACCCTCAGCGGTTTAACCAGGGCTGCGGCGCCAAGGACCAGCGTCACGTTGGTGATGTTCGAGCCGACGGCGTTCCCGATGCCCATCTCGGGGCTACCCGCCGCCGCGGCCATACCGGAGACCAACATCTCCGGCGCCGACGTGCCGAACGCGACGATCGTGAGCCCAACGACGAGGCGACTGACCCCGAAATTGCGGGCCAGCCCTGCCGCCCCGTACACGAAACGATCGGCTCCCCAGACAACGGCGATGAAACCCACGATGACGGCGGCAATGGCGTAGAACAGCGTCAGGGTGACCTCTTCGGCGAGACGGGGAACGGCTCAGTCTTGCGCAGGACACGAAGCGCGCAAGCCCAGTGCAGATCGCGCTGGCAAAACCACCCCGCGGAGCGCTATACGTGTCAGACCGGGGGAGGGGTCAGGATGGGTGAGCGCCTACGGGACAAGGTCGCGATCGTCACAGGGGCAAGCCGCGGAATCGGCGCGGCCATCGCAGCCCATATGGCCGAAGAGGGGGCCAAGGTCGTTCTCGTCTCGCGAAAGATCGAAGGCCTGCAGGCCGTGGCTGACGAGATCCGGGGCAACAGCGGCGATGCGACGCCTATCCCCTGCCATGCCGGCCGCGCCGATCAGCGCCAAGACATGCTCGACCAGGCATTGAAAGCCTACGGCAAAGTCGACATCCTCGTGAACAACGCCGCAACCAACCCGCACTTCGGTCCGATGCTCACCATAGACGACCGCGCCTGGGACAAGACCTTCGAGGTCAACGTGAAGGGCTACTTCGGAATGATTCAGCTCGTCGCAGGCCACTTACAGAAACGGAAGGCCAAGGGCTCGATCGTGAACATCGC
Organism: Deltaproteobacteria bacterium; assembly: GCA_019309605.1. Lineage (GTDB taxonomy): Bacteria > Myxococcota_A > Polyangia > Polyangiales > Houyiibacteriaceae > SG8-38. The sequence continues at coordinate 8,514 of JAFDFW010000026.1, forward strand.
AAGCGTCGTAGGCATGATGGGGGCGCCGATGCAGGGCGTCTACGCCATGACCAAAGCGGCGGTGATTTCGATGACGAAGACCCTGGCCATGGAGCTCGGCGGAGTCGGCATCCGGGTCAACGCGATCGCACCCGGGCTGATCGAAACCAAGTTCGCGGAGGTGTTGGTCGGCAACGAGGAGTTTCGCAAGATGATCGTCGATCGAACCGCCGCGGGCCGGGTCGGACAGCCGCGAGACATTGCAGGAGGCGCAGTATTTCTAGCTTCGGACGAGTCGGATTACCTGACGGGGGATGTCATGACCATCGACGGCGGTTGGACACTCGCATAGCCGGGGGCAACCGATGATCGGAAAACCGCCACCGCGCCCCCCAGGGCCCTCGCGCAAGATCGACCTGGTCGAGCGCCGGGTCGCAAACCTGCGCCGGGAGCTCGAAGCGGAAACCGAGCCCACGATCCAGGCGGCGATCCTCTACCAAGTAGGAGCGTTATACGAACATGAGCTCGAACGAGTGTCCGATGCGTTTCACCACTACGGGCAAGCGCACACCACCGCGCCGGGCTTCCAACCTGCCCTAATCGCGCAGCTTCGCATCGCGGAACGCGCCAAGAACGGGCACGACCTGGCGGGGCTTCACTCCGAGCAGGTGGCTACGGCGACGAGTTCCGCGGTCAGCGGCGCGGCGCTCCTGGACTTGGCGATTCATTCGGAGGATTGGGCGTCGCTTCTGCGAGAGGCCATCGCGCGTTCCCCAGAGCCGGTCGTGCCTGCTCTCATCCTCGAATGGCTCGCCGAAGCGCGAGGCGACGAGACCTCCCTGCGCCACGCGCTGCGTACCCAGGCCGAGCATGCCGCCGACGCTAGCCTGCGAGCCGCCCTCTGGATCGACGTTGCATTGGGCGACATCGACGCGGGCGGCCCCGACGAGGCCATCGACGCGCTCGAGCGCGCTTGCGAATCTGAGGCACTCGTCTGGCAGGCGCGGTCGCTGCAGCGTCGGACGGCTAGAGAGCACGGACGCTGGCAGGTCTTCGTTCACGCGACGACTGCGATGGCGCGCCTACTCGAAGCAGCAGCGGATGCCGACGAGCCTTCGGACCCCTTGAGCCTTTCGGTCCCCCCGGAGGAGCGTCTCCCGTTGGCGGCCTTCCTGTGGCAAGAGGCCGCCACGTGCTGCGTGACGCAGCTCGAAGACGCGGATGCTGCGGCGGGGCACATCGACTCAGCGTTGCGCCTGTTCCCCGACCAACGGGCGAATCGCTTGCAAGCGTTGCTCATCCAGGAACGCCGCGGCGACCAGCTCGCCCTGGACGAGGCGTCCGGATGGTTTCTCGCGGCGGCGCCGGAAGACCCGGCCTTCGTCGCGCACGAAGTGCGGCGCGCGCTGTCGAACGAAGATGTCCAGCGCGCGATGGACACGCTCCGCGACGCAGCAGCCCGGTACCCGGATTCCGACTACGCCCAAGCGGCGCTGGATGTGGCGCTCATCCGCGGGGCGGCGCACGCAGAGCGAGCCGACCGGTTGCGCGAGCGCGGAGAAGGCACCGACGGGGAGGCCCTCGCTCGACTCAGCTGGCACGCGGCACAACTGACGGCCCTGGACCCAACCGCTTCAAGCCAGGCACAGTCTCTCTACAGCGAGGCCAGCAGCGCTGCCACTGCCTCTAAAGAATGGATCCTGCGCGAGGCTCTCGGCGCGGCGCTTGCCACCAAGCAGCCGAGCGAAATCCTCGAGCGTTGCGACGAGCTGATGCAGTGCGACATCGAGCCCACGGAACGGGCGACCCTTGCCTTTACTCGATACGACGTGACGCAGAACATCCAAGGAGCAAGTCAGGAAGCGGAGCTGCTCCTGCGCGACGGTATCGAAGAGCCGAACAGCCGCACATGGGCTCCGCACCTCGCTCGAGCCCAGGCCGCCTGGTCGGGCAACACCGGCTTGCTGGCTCGAGCCCACGAGACGATCGCTGAGCTCACCGCCGGAGATGCACAACTGGGGCACCTGTGCGCGGCAGGGCAGGCCTATGCCCGGAGCCGGGACTGGGACGCGGCGGAGCGCGTCCTTCGACAAGCGCTGCGGGCCGCTCCCGACGACCGCTACACCGTCACCTTGCTCGAGGGTGTCTTGCGCGAAGGCGGGCATCCGGAAGATGTGGTCTCGTTGGTGCGCGAGCGATCCCGGGTGCGCGAGCGATCCCGGGTGCGCGAGCGATCCCGGGCGCGCGAACGGTCCCAGGGTGAACCGAGCGCCGCCCTTGGAGAGCGGTCGCTGCTTCTCGCCGGAGCAACCGCCGAGCAGAGCGGAAATCTGACCGCCGCCCAACATGCGTACGAGCAAGCGCTCTTGGAAGCGCCGGGCTCGCCCTCTGCCGGACTCGCCTTGCTCGACGTCGCTCGCCGCCAAGACGACGCGCACGCAAGGCTGCGAGCCTACGCTCACCTCTCGGAGAGCGACCTCGGCGGCGGCGTGCCCGAGCTCTACGCCTTGCTGCGGGGTGACGCCCTGAGCTCGGTCGGCGATGCCGATGCGGGTGATGCCTATGAGCGAGCGCTAGACCACCCCGTCACGGCGCTTTGTGCGGCGGTCGCTCTGCTTTCGACACCCACCAATCTCACGACCGGAGATCAACGCTCGGTCGCCGAAGAAGTGCTCGCCGACGCCTCGCCTCAGGAACACGCCGACGGATTCGGTGCTGCCTATGGGGCCCTACGCGCGTCACTCGGTGAAGAGGGCGTCTCGGCCAGCGATGCTTGGCTTCAACTGGCCGCGCTGGCGCCGACCGATGCCTTGCGGGCCGGTACGCTCCTCCAGGGTCTGCGAGCCGAACGCATCGCCCGAGGGGCCGGAGCTGCGGACGAGATCTTCATGCTTGCCCAAGAAGCCGAAGGCCTTGCGGAGGTCCACGCCGACGCGGCCATCGCCATCGACGAAGCACTAGCACCTGGCGACGACGCCGAGTTTCGGGCTAGCGCGCTCGCGAGCAAGCTGCACCACAGTGAAGCGGTCGGACGAGGATCGCTCGACGCCGCGTATTGCCGCGCGCTCGTCGAGGCCGATCGGGGCGCAGAAGCGGTCGCGCTGCTCAGCAACGCCGTTGATGATCGACCGGACGACCTCTCGCTGTGGGAGACGCTACGAGGCGCGGCACGCCAGGCCCGGCAATGGCCCTTGGTCGCTCAAGCTTGCGAGCGGCTCGCGCCGTTCGTCTCCGGCGCGCGCTCGAAGAAGACCCCACGCGGGACATCGCCTTCCGCCGTCTGCATGACCTGCTCGCGGAGCAAGAAGACGCCGAGGCGCTCGAAGTGCTCGTGTCTGACCGGCTTGCCCTGGGCGGCCCGAAGGATCGACTCGATCTGCTCTACGAACGCGCCCGCCTCCTTCGCGGGTTCAGCGATCGGCCCGGGGCGCTCGAAGCGCTCGATGAGCTATTCACCGCGGAACCGGAGCACGCCGGCGCGTTGGCGCTCGCGGCGGAGGTTCACGTGTCGCTCGAACAATGGGCGGAGGCGGTCGAATGCCTGCAGCGCTTGTCCACAGCGAGCATCCCCGAGGAGCAACGCCGAGTCGCCCACATCGGGGCAGCCGACTTCCTCGAAACGCACCTCGGGCAAAAGGACGCAGCGCTCGGAGAGTTGCGCGCGGTCGAAGCGCTCGGCCTCGCAGACACACAGATATGGACACGCATCGGCGTGCTGGAGACAGCCTTCGACAACCGCGGGGCCGCGATCGACGCCTACAGCCGCGCGCTAGAGGCGGAGCCGACAGACGCCGTCGCGGTCACCAGTCTCGTCGAGCTCCTCGATGAAGTGGACAAGGGCCCGGCATTGGCGACGTACGAACGCGCGATTTGGGAGCGCATCGACGCGGGTGACCTCGATGGGCCACTCCTCGAAGGCTTGCGCAAGGCCGCAACGTGGCGAGGAGATACCGAACGGGCCGGCGCGGCACGAACGGTACAAATCGCGCTGGGGCTTGCGTCGCCGGCCGACGAGGGCGCCACCGTGAATCTCGGCAAGGTCTCGGTCGCCGCGCTGTGGGATCCGGACGCAAACGCAGTCCTCCAGCAAGTCGTGCTTCGTGCGGGCCCTGGGTTGTCGAAGGATCGGCTTCGCACCAAGAAGGCCGCAGCGAGCGATCCTATCTATGGTGAGCTCGAGCGACTCGCCGAGCGCTTTGGCGCCCGGCTCGGGTCGGTCGGGCTGTCCGATGACCTGGCGCTGGTAATCGCGCGCACAGGTCGCGACGCGGAAATCGACTGGCTGGTCCCTCGCAGCGCTCAAAGTGGTCTCGATCGCGCAGGGCGATTCGTCGCCGGGCGTCTCGCCTGGGCGGCGCCGCACGGCGCTGCAGGGCTCCTCGATGACTCCCCTCAGAAGGTGGCCGGCACGCTGGCGGCTGTTCTTCGCGCTGCGCGCTGTGAAGTCGGGCGTGGCGAACCTGCCCTGCCCGCGGCGGACGTCAAGCTGCGGAGAGCGGTTCGCAAGGCGGTCCACGAGGCGGCCGGCGACGCGAACCTCGGGCCTTCCTCCCTGCTCGCATTCGCGCAAAGCCTCCAGCGCAGCGCCGACCGAGCGGGGCTTTTGGCATCGGGCGACATCGTAGCCGGGATCACGACCGTGCTGAACGGCGCGGTCAGCCTGGACGCCCTGAGAGCCTCTGGACGCGGCCTCGACCTTCTTCGGTTCTGGCTCGGTTCCGAATCAGCCCTGTGGGGAAGCGATGTCTGAAGACGACCTGTCTCCGGCGAACCGGGACTCGAGCGCGCCCTCGTTCGATTTCGACGAGGATGCGATCTCCACGCTGCTCGACACCTTCATCGAAACGCAAACGGGCCCGCGAGCAAAGCGCTCCAGCCGTCCCTCCGACCCGTCCGACTCCGGCGCGCAAGCGGCGCAACGCACGGTCTTTCAGCATACTTCGCGCCATGAGGCCCTTCCGCTCGTTGGCGACACGCCGAAAGCGAAGCGCCGACGCATCGAGCTGATCGAGGGTCTGGCGGAACGCGCCGTGGGTTCGGCGCGCGCGCGACTGCTGACTTCGGCCGCGGAACTCCACGAGCAACTCGGCAGCATCGACGCCGCGGCACGCAACTACGAGCGCGCACTGGCAGCCGACGCCCGAGACGTCGTGGTGCTTCGGGCGCTGCGACGGCACGCGATGCTGAACGAAGACTGGGCGGCCGCAACCGACGCCCTGGAAAAGGAGGCGGGCCTCGGCCTGAGTGTGACGGAGCGCGGGTCGGCGCTTAAGCTGCTCGCGCGCATTCAGCTCTCCAAGCTTCGTGATCCCGCGGCTGCCGAACAGGCTGCTTCCCACGCCGCCGCGCTTCAGGAAGGCGACTACGTGGCACGAGTTCTGGCGGCTTCGGCGCGCCTGGCACGCGGCGACGCGGCACGCGCCGCAGAGGCTCTCATGGACGCTGCGGCATGTTGGCCGGACGCCGGCGCTAAAGCGGCCATGCTCCTACACGCCGCGCAGCTCATGGAGAGCGCCGGCAAGCTCGAAGCGGCGAAGGGTGCGTTCGACCGCGTCCTCGAGCTGCAACCCGGACTGCTCGCGGCGCGTCTCGGCGTGATTCGCGCGGCACGCGGCCTCGGCGACGATGAAGCCGCCCTCGAATCGCTACGAGCGATAGCGGAGCACGTCTCGCCGCCGGTCGCAGCCGCGGTCCGACGAACGCTGCTCGAGCAACCTGAAGACACCGCATCGCTTTGGACCGTCGCCGAGGCTGCTGCAATTTCGGGCGATGCGCAAAGAGCGATCGAAGCGCTGGAGAGCGCCTCCAGCCAAACGCCCGAAGCTCTGACGGTGAGTGCCGCACGGCGTGCACGTCTCTACGCGGAGCGGGGCGATCTCGCCGGCTACGAGCGTGCGTCGCAGGACGCGCAGCAAGAGCCGAAGTTGGGCGCCTACGTGCGGGCCTGGAGGCGCTTGGTCGCGGCGGACGCAGAGGACGGCAGCGAGGTCCGACGATTACTCGAAACCATGACGGACGAGACGACAAGCGTTTCGTCGAGCGTTATTCGCGCCGACGACGCCGCACGTAATAGGGACGGTGCGTCTTTCGTGGCTTTGCTCGAACGTGAGCTCGAGGAAGCGCCGTGCGAGCTCGCCGCGGGTGCCGCTCTTGCGATTGCGGAGGTCTCGGAGGCTACGGGCGTGACCGACCGCCGGACGGCTTTGCTTCGCGCTGAGGAACGCGTTCCAGGCAACCCGATGATCGGCAGAGCGCTAATGCACGACGACGACGATCTCGAGCGCCGGGCCCGGCGATGGGCGGACGAAGGCAGAGCGACCGCCGGCTCACGCAGCGCGTTTGCATTCACGATGGCCGCACGGCTCGCGCCGCCGGGCACCGAGGCTGCCGTGAACGCATGTGAGGACGCCTTGGCACAGGAGGCAGACTACTGGCCCGCCTTGTGGGCGCTCGAGGACCGTTTCGGCTCGCCGGAAGCTCGAGCAGCCAGCGCTGCGACCCAGGCTGCACTCGACCCGGCGGACCCGGTGTCCGCCACGCTCCGCGCGTCGATCTGGACACCTTCGGTGGGCGAACGAGGGGAACACTTGGCCCAGGCCGAGGCCGCATTGGATCCGGACGCTCCCGATCCTCTCCTCGTCGAGCATCTTTTCGAAGCAGCCGGCAGCGCTACCGAGGCCGCTGGCGACCTCATGATGGTGGCCGCGCGCCAACTGGACTTGCTCCCCTACCTCGAGCGCGCCGCGGCGTCGTATCGCGCGGCAGGTCTTCCGAGGCGAGCCGCAAAGGTGCTCCGAGAGGCCTCTGAGGCGCGCCCGCAGGACCAAGCGATTCGGGTGCAGCGAAAGGACGCAGAGCTTCAAGCTTCGGAGTTCGCGCGCTTGGCCGACTCGGCGATGCACCGCGCGCGCGAGGCCACGGACGATGAAGAGCGGCTCGGGGCTTTTTCGGCAATGGCCGAGGTCGACCGCCTCGCCCGGCGCGATATGCAGAGCGCGCGCCTATCGCTTCAATCGATCGCCGAGTTGCGCCCCGAACACATCCCAACGGCCCGTGCTCTCGAATGGGATGCCCTGCGAGAGGACGACCCCGAGCGCATTCGCTCGAGCGCCCGCCGGCTCTTGGCGGCGCTCCCCCCGGACTCCACGGACCGCCTCGCGAGGCATAGGCTGATTCTCGAGCTGCTCAGAACCGACACGGACATCCTGCAGGCCGACATCGACCGGCTTCTACGCGGCATCGACGATGCGCTCGAATCCGACCCGAGCCTGGCGAGGCAGGTGCTCGGCGCGGCGTACGCGAAGGGCGAATCCTTGCTCAGCCTTCAGGCCCTCATGGCGCTCCAAGCCTCCGTCGACGACGACCTGGAGCGGGGCACGCTCGCACTCGACACCAGCCGCGTACTGCAGCAGATCGGGGACCCAGAGCGAGCGCTCGAAGTCTTGGACGCGGCCCAAGGCCATCCTCTGGCGCGCGAAGGCGAAGCGCGGCTCCTTCACGCTGCGAAGCGCTGGCAGGACGCCGCGAAGGTCTACCAAGACGCCGCAGCGCTCGCCAAGGACAGCCAGCGCGCCGCGTCCTTGTGGCGGGAGGCTGCCTGTATCTTCGAAGAGGAGCTCGATGATCAAGGCCGCGCGGTCGACGCATGGGTCGCGGCTGCAAGTGCCGACCTCACCTACCTCGATGTGTACCGCCGCCTCGCCGCTCTCTACCAAAACCAGGGCCAGCTCGATTCACTCGCTGCGCTCACCGACGCGCGCATCGAGGCTGGAGCCGATACCCCAACCCTCGTTGGCCTCCTGCTCCAAAAGGCTCGCCAGCGTCGCGAGCGTGGCGACACGGTGGGTATCACCGACGCATTGCACGAATGTCTGGAGCTCGACCCGCATCACCTTGCAGCGCTCCAGGAGCTCGTGGAGACGCACCGCCTCACGGAGAACTGGCAGGGCGCAGCCGAAGCCTTGATTCGCATCGCGCGTCTGAACCGCACTACCGATGAGCAGATTTGGGCATTCTCCCAGCTTGCGGAAACCTACGACGTCCGTCTTCAAGACCTCCCTCGTGCCGAGGCATCGCTGCGCCATGTGGCCAACCTCGCGCCGGCACACATCGAAACCCTCGACCACCTCGCATCCGTGCTGAGCCGCCAGGGCAAAGCAGAGGAATCCGCAAGACTGCTCGAAGAGCTCGTTCGTCGAGCGGGCAGCGATCCGCAGGAGCGCGACTATCGCATCCGGCTAGCGAACGCCGTCGAGTCCGCCGGACAAGCCCGACGGGCCGAGCTCATGCTCGAGAATCTGAGGGCCGAACAGCCGACCGACCCAGACGTGATCCTCGCGGTAGCCGACTACTACCAACGCCAGGGCGCCGGCCCCGCCGAAGCAATGCATCTGAACCGCGCCGTCAGCGACCTGCGGACGGCCATCGATGCGAACCCGGCAAGCGAAAATTTATGGACCACTTTGGTGCGCGTGCTCGAACGTCGGCATGGCCCCGGCCCTGCCTCCTGCGCAGCTAGTGCAGCGATCGCGATCGGCCATCCGGCGTCGCTCTTCGAAGGCGACGTCGCCGCTCGGGACGAAGCCCTGGGCGAACCCAAAGTGCCCATGTCGAGTGTCGTCGACAGTATCGTCGCCCCGCAGGGCCTGCCGCAGACGGTTCGACGCCTCTTTTCGTTGTGTGAGCAGTCGTTCGACAAAGCGTTGCCCTTCGATGCTGGCGCATGGCGCTTGCGCAGGCCATCGGGGCCACATCGAGGCCTGATCGAAGAAGCGGGTGCAGTTGCAGAGGCCCTGGGGATCAGCGAACCGCGCTTGAAGGTGACGTACGTCACCCCGGCAGCGTGCATGCCCATCGCAGGGGACCCGCCCACGATCGTCATCGGGGGTAACCTCCACGAAATGACGACCCCAAGGGAACGGGTGTTTCTGTTCGCCCGCGCGCTGAAGGTTGCGAGCAACCATCTCGCCCCCGCGCTGCGCGTGCGTGCCGAGGACCTCGACGTGGCGCTCCTCGCGCTGTTGCAAGGGCACGAAGGCAGCCGCGTGCAGCAACCGGAACCTCGACAGCTGCAGGACCTTCGCAAGAGACTGCTCAAAGGCGTGCCTCGTCGCTGGCGCGATGAAGTGGAGAGCCTGGTGCTGGAATTGCGGGGCAGTTCAGGATTCTCGACGCGAGCCGTTCCCTTCGCCATCTCGGAGCTTGGGGACCGCGCGGCCCTGACCCTAACCGGGGACGTTCCGTCGGCAGTGAACGCGCTGCTCAAAATCGCCGGTCACGACGTGCCTGCCAGCGATACGGGCCGCTTGAGCGCGATCCGCGAAATCCCTGAAGCTTGGGCTGTGGTTCGCTTCGCGATTAGCGACGCACATTTTGAAGCTCGGACCCAAGCTGGTGTAGATCCCTAGAACGATGCGATTGGGTTTCATTGGTCCTGCCGAAGCAGACGCGGCCGCTCTCGAGCAAGCCGCCAAGCTTCTCATTTGCGACTTTGAGGTCGACACTCTCATCTACCTCGGAGAAGACGAGGCCCTTCGAGCGTTCGTCGCCGCGCACGAATCGGACGACAGCGGCCACACAATCGAGCAGCGGGTGGCCGAGGTGGCGGCAACAGGCTCCGCGGACGACATCGAGGACGTCCTACGAAAGCTCCGAGGCGCGCGGTACCTCGGCAAGTTGCGCGTTGCGCCGCCATCGCCCACACGCGCAATGGAAATGCTCGACGACCGCATCATCCTCATCGTTCGAAACAAGTCGACGATCGGCGAGGAGGACGTGATCAACTCCAACGTCGTCATCTACGGGGACGCCCAGGAGCTGATGTTCAAGCGCTTCGGGCCGCGCTGCTTCTTTAGCCCAGGTCCTCTCGACGCAGGGCATGTCGGCCTGCTCGACGACCGCTCCGAAGCCGGTGGCGTAGTGTTGAAGGCGATCGAGCTCAGCGGAGAGGTCACCTGGAGCGAGCCGATCCAAGGCCGTGGCGCCAAGCTCATGGTGGCGCCGTGACGACGCGGAGGGTCGCGGTCTACGGAGGAAGCTTCGATCCGCCGCACCTCGGGCACGTGCTCTCGGTCGCATGGGCTCTGTCGGCGGCCGAGGTCGACGCGGTCTGGATCATCCCGACCTGGAAACACGCATTCAACAAAGAGCACTGCGCGTCGTTCGAAGAGCGCATGTCGATGTGTGAGCTGGCTTTCGCGGTCTTCCGGGACGTCGAGGTCTCCGACGTCGAGCGGCGCCTCGGCGGCGTCAGCAGGACCGTCCACACCCTTGACGCACTCGCGAGCGAGCACCCCGACACCGTCTTTCGCCTTCTCATCGGCGCTGATGTCTTGCCGACGACCGATCGTTGGCACCAGTGGGACGAAGTCGTGAAGGTCGCGCCACCGCTCGTGATCGGTCGCCAAGGCTCTCCGGTGCCAGAGGGTTGCCCAATCTCGATTCCCAACATCAACTCGACCGAAGTCCGCTCCGCGCTCGCCGACGCGAGTGACATCAAGGGTCTCGTGCCGACCGCCGTCATCGAGCACATCCGAGCACACGGGCTGTATCAAGGCGAACGATGAACATCCTCATCATCGGGCGCGGCCGAGTCGGAAGCGCGTTGCGTCGATCGCTCGGGTCGAACGGGCAGCACGAGGTCGTCACAGCAGGACGTCGATGGAAGCCATCGCTCGTGCAACACGCCGACGCAGTGGTGCTCGCCGTCTCCGACGACTCTCTCGAAATGGTCGCCGAGAAAGTCGCACCGAACCTGCGCTCAAGTGCGACTGTGCTCCACTGTGCAGGTGCCCGAGGAGTCGACGAGCTTCGATCGTGCGAAGCGCAGGGAGCCGCGGTGGGCGTCCTGCACCCACTGGTGTCGTTTGCAAGCACCCGCAGCAACCCGAACCTTCGGGGGATGACCTTTACCGTGAATGGGTCCAGGCGAGCCATCGCCATGGGTCGGCGCATCGCACGGGCATGCGGCGCGCGCAGCATCGTCGCCCAAACCGGCGACGTGAGATACCACGCTGCCGCTGCCTTGACCGCAAACGGTGCTGCCGCATTGGCGTTCGTGTCAGTCGGGGTGCTCGAAGGGCTCGGGTTCGACAAACGCGCCGCCGAACGCGCAATCGGCGGCCTACTACAAAGCGTGGGCGAGAACGTCCAGAGTCTCGGTGTTCCCGGCGCCCTCACCGGTCCGATCGCCAGAGGCGACGCAGGGACGGTCGCAAATCACCGAAAAGCGCTTCGACGCGCCAGTCGCGACACTCTTTCGGCCTACGATGCGCTCGTTCCGGTCATCGTGAAGTGCGCGCAAGCCTCAGGCCTCTCGCGATCCAAGGCATCGAAGATCCTTCGCACTACAAAGGCCTGAAGGACGGAATCACTCCGCGGCTTCGACCGAGCCTTCGAGCGGCTCGAAGCGAACGCCTTCTGCGTCACCCAACGCGAGGATGCGATCCCCTCGCTGAAAGTCGCCGCCGAGGATCGCGGCTGCCAGGGGCGCCTCAACC
>JAFDFW010000277.1 GCA_019309605.1 Deltaproteobacteria bacterium
ACTCAAGATGGAACACGAGTATGACGTTCGAGAACGTGTCGCCGAGCTGGAACACCTTTACGACGAGGCGATTCTGAAGGCGTCGGATGACCCTGCTCGTTAGCCTGCAAGGTTAGTGCCTTTTCGATCCCTTGGCTCACGCCATGTACGGCCAACGAGCGCTCACGTCGCAGCCTAATAGCTCCGCAAGCCCGGCGTTGCGCTTCGCGAACACCTTCTGCAGATGTTCGCGGATCTGCGGGCTCATCGGTGCGGGGCGGCGTCTGGGCATCCGCTCGTCCAGCGACATGAGGGCTCTCTCGTACCAGCGCAGGCTGCGAGCTTGTGCGTCTGGTGCCTCCGGACCCTGGTAGTTTGGAAGGTTGGGGCGCGGCCGCGGGAACGAGAAGCGGTGACCAAGCCACTGATTGACGAGCAAGCGCGAGCCGAGGTGCAAGGGTGGTCGCGCGGCGTTGCTGTGTTGCGCCTCAGCGTCGATGGGCGGCAAATCTTCGAGCCCGAGGAAATCGCAGACGCGTCGCAGCTCCCGCGTGGGATCCGCAGCTAAATCTTCGAAGAACAGGACGAGCATCTGGTTTGCATTCAAGAAGCCGCGGTAGCGCTCCAGTTGTTCCGCGTAGAAACCGTACGCCATCAGGGAGCCGGGATTCGTTCTCAGCGTCCGTTCGAAGCTTACGGAGTGCCGACCCGCCCGAATGTTGTGAAGATACTGCGAGTAGGTTCGATCCACCGGGTCGCGGAGGATGGCGATCAGTTTGGCGTCGGGCAGAAGAGAGGCGATCCGGGTCGGTGCGTCGGGCGACGACAGGTAGGTGGTGGTGTCTTCGCCGATGAGCTGTCCGGGCTGGGCGCCGGCGAACATCGATCGATACCACGCCAAGTACTCATCGAACTGGGCGTCGTAGTCGTGAAAGCTCAGCCCGTCGCGGTGGACGAAGAAATCCGGGTGCGTCATCACGTCGTCGACGTCGAAGAAGAAGATCTCATACTCGGGCAGGAAGACATCGGGGTGTAGAGCCAACATCGCGTGGAGCGACGTCGTCCCGCACTTGGGTGCACCGACCAGAATGAAATGGGGGAGCCCGACGGCGTCTGCGCTCCGCTGATCACCTATTGCCATCTTTACCTCTCCCACCCGTAGCCTACACGGCGCCGGACCCAGGCGCGCACCTCTGGGTCACCGGCGATCCACAGTCCGACCGCGTACGCAGCCAGGACTGCGAGGGCGAGCACGAGTCGCGCGCTCGGCCCACCAAACTCCGCAGGATCCCAGAGGAGACCGAGGATCGCTGCGCCGAGGGCGGCGCCCGCGTAGGGCATCCATACCTCGCGCAGCCGGATGGTGATCTGTTCCAGAACTCGGAGCTCGACGAGCTGAAGGACCCCCACGATAGACGCCGAGACTGCGGTCGCGCTTGCGGCGCCCATCAGACCGTAGCGCGGAATCCAAAGTAGATTGAGCACCGTGTTGAGGGCGCCGATCAGGATGCCGTTCATCAAGTTCACCCGCGTGTGTCCGGTGTACGCGATGAAGTTGCCGGCAAGACCGAATGCGCAGCTGACGCTGGCGGGAATCAGGAGCACGAGGATGAAGGCATCCCCGTCACGACCGTAACTCGAGTCGAGCAGTGCCAAGATGTCGCGGCGGAGCACCACCAACGGCAGCGCCAAGAGCGGCAAAAGTGAGGTCACCCAGCGGGTCGTGCGCGACAGGAGGAGGGTCAGTTCCTCGTGTTCATCGCGGTGGTGGTGTCGCGCCACGACTGGTGCGAGCGTCGTGCTGAACACAATTCGCAGTTGCTGCAGGTTGCTGGTCAAATAGGACGCGGTTGCGTACCAGGCCAGCTTTGCGGGCTCGACGCCCAAGGCGCCGAGCATGATCGTGTCGAGCCGCGTGATGTAGAGCGTAAGCGTGTGCGAGAGACCGTGGGGAATTGCGAAGTGAATCAGGTTGCTGTCCCAGACGGGTCGGAGATTGCGCCGAACCTCCCGCCAATCGAAATAGCGAACCAGCGGAATCAGGGAAAGGCACGCCAGCGCCAGCACGGAAAAGAAGTAGCTGGCCAAAAGGGCGGTGAGGCCGCCCCCGAGGAAGTAGACGAGGACGCTCGCCAACAGCAGCAGCAAGGGTCTCGCGCCGCCCAGAACTGCATCCCACACCATCGTCAAGTGGGCTTTGGTCGCTGCGCCGACGATGTTGGCAAAGGCCGTCGGAATCATCGCCCAGCCCAGGAAGTAGATGCCGGGGAGCAACTCCACGTGCTTGGTGAAGTAGTTGTGGATCGCCCAGGAGGCCAGCCCCTGGACGAGGAGCGCGAAAACGAGGCCGGTGCCCAGGCTATACATCAGCGTACGTCCGAGCGTGGCGTTCATCGTGGCGCTGGCTTCGGCGTCGTCGCGTGCGGTCTCGGCGTGGGGGCTGACCCGTACGGTGGTCGCCATTGCCCAGCCGGCCGTGACCGCCCCGGTGCCAAGCTCGATGAGCGCCAGGCCGACGAAGTAGTGGCCCATCAACTCCGGGCCAAACAACCTCGTCAGAACGAAGATGAGGAGCGGGTAGAGCAGCTTGGCGAGCAACCCTAGCGCGTTGACGAGGGTCCCTTTAAGTAGCGCTTCGCGGTACGCCATCAGCCTACGACCGGAACGCTAGCAGCGCAGAGGTCCGCTGCAATACCCCCTCGCGAGCTACGGGGACGAGTGGGCCGAAGTCGCGCTTGGCTGCGGCTTTACAGTTCCTCGCAGCCCTGCAGCGCAATCGCCTATTGCACGACCCGCGTCCGGCAGCACAAAATACGGCCATGAGCGGCGGTTCTGAGCAAGGCGATCCATTCCCCGGGCGGATGGCGCGGATCTTCGCGTCACTCGTCATCTTCGTGGTCATGCTCGGGCTGGGTGAATGCGCGCTTCGGCTCGCCGCGCCTCTGCCGTATTCGAGCCGGCTCTACTGGGTTGACGATGGGCACGTGAAAGCACGGCTCGAGCCGGGGCAGAATCCCGTGAACACTTCGGGGAACGTCGTCCGCATCAACTCACTAGGCTTCCGCGGTGAGGATCCGACATGGAAAGCCGCTGATGGCACACTGCGCATCGTCGTCCTCGGTGGCTCGTCTACGTTCTGCTACGACGTCAGCGACGATGACCACACGTGGCCGGCACTCCTCGAAAGCGCGCTAGGTGGGGCGCTCGACATGCCCGTCGAGATCATCAACCTCGGCCTACCTGGGTACGACGCGTCCAACTCCAAGGTGAACTATCTCTTCACGGCGCGGGCCTTGAATCCTCATGGTGTTCTCGTCTATCACACCTGGAACGACCTCAAATACCTGAGGCTCTTCGACCAGCAGGGGGAGGGGCTCCCCCGCGAGTTCCTCAGCGGGCTCCGCGCGGGGGGGCACAATCTCTCGGCCTTCGAGCGCTTCTTCTTTCACTCTCAGATCGTACAACGCGTCCGGCATGTCTACCTGCGGTTCCGGGAAGCGCGCCGGGAGAATTCGTACACGAGCCTAGAGCGCGAAGGCGAGGTCGCCAATCGCATGCCGTCGGGGCGCGCCTTTGATCTTTTCCAGAAGAGCTTCGAGGACATCGTTGTCCTGGCGCAGAGCGACGGCGTGTTGCCGGTTCTCATCTCGCAGGCCACCCTCGCACAGCCCGAAAACCTGAGCCGCCAAGAGGTGCGCTTGCGTATCCGGAACAACTTGGCCGGCATGACCCAGCCAATCCTCGCGGACGCATGGCTCGAGAGCAACCGTCGCATCGAAGCGGCGGCCGACGCCCGCGGCGCCGTGTTCTTGGACGGCTATGAGGCGGTGACGCCGACCCTGGAGAACTTCCGGGACCACGTCCACCTTCTCGACTCGGGTGCCGAGATGCTCGCGCGCTCGCTGTCTGACAGACTTCTGGTCAATCCACGCTTCCGTGCGCTCGCGGAGCAAGTGCGCACTCAACGGACGCAGCCGCGCTAAGATCCCGACGCAAAGGGAACAGAAGATCTTGCCGACGTCGTCTCAATCGCCGCAACCAGGTTGGCGACGTTGCGTGCGGCGACCGCCGAAACGTAGGGTTGGCCTCCATCGAGCAGGTATGGAAGCCGTATGATGACAGTCAGCAGGAGCAGGACTAGCCATGCATTACGGGGCCGCATATCACGTGAGCGTGCCGGTGAGCGCATTCCAGCGGAGCCGC
>JAFDFW010000278.1 GCA_019309605.1 Deltaproteobacteria bacterium
CGCCGGCGCCGCCCATGCCGGCGGAGCCGCCGTTGCCTGCCTGGCCGCCTCCGCCTGCCTGGCCGCCTGCGCCCGCCTGGCCGCCTCCGCCACCCTGGCCACCCTGGCCGCCCTGACCACCAGCGCCACCTTCACCGCCCTGGCCCCCTCCGCCAGCGGCGCCACCGGCGCCAGCCGCACCGCCGAAGCCACCTGTGCCCCCGGCGCCGCCCTGCAGCTCGTCGCAAACTTCCTGCGTTTCACACGATCCTTGGGTGAACGGGCTACCCACGTGACAGCAGATCAACAAGCCATTGCACTCGTCGGTCTGAAAGCAGGTTGTGCCCGTATCGCCCGTGCAGGCAGCCAGCAAGACGAGGCAAATCGAAGCAAGTCGGACCAAATGGGAAGTGATATTTCGCATGAGCGCGGCGAGCATAGCTCAGAGCCCCGTAGGGGGCCACGCTTCCGGCTCGATCGAAGGCTGCCCGCCGCTACACTCCCGCCCCCATGCCGAAGCCCGAAGATCATCCTGAACCCCCGCGCGCAGGTCGATGTGCAATCGTGGGGCGCCCCAATGTCGGGAAGTCCACGTTGCTCTACGCGTCGGACGATCCGCCTACGCAGGTGGCTTTCATCGACACACCTGGCCTCGAGCGGCCCAAAGGGGCGCTCGGCCGCGTGTTGATCGACAGCGCCAAGCAGGGCCTCGTCGACTGCGACGTGGTCGTGTTCGTGACGGAAGCGCCTAAGGCTAGCGTGCCGCCGCGAGTCAACGAGAAGGACGCCATGGTCCTACAAACATTGGAGGTTTCCAACGTCCCGGTGATCCTCGCGATCAACAAGGTCGACCGGCTCAAAGCCAAGGAAAGGCTCTTTGCTTTCATCGAGGCGTACCAGAAGAAACGCGCCTTCGAGGCAGTCGTTCCGATCTCCGCAACCCGTGGCACGAACCTCGAGGCGCTGCTCGGCGAGATCCGTGGGAGACTGCCAGAAGGTCTGCTCTACGATGCGGACTTCCTGACCGACCGGCCGGAACGCTTCTTCGTGAGCGAGCTCGTTCGCGAGGCGGCCATGCTCAACACACGCCAAGAAATCCCGTACGGCATCGCCTGCGAGCTGGAAAGCTATCGTGAAGAGAACGGACTTCTTCGCATCGAAGGCACCCTCATCGTCGAGAAGCAGAGCCACAAGGCCATCGTGATCGGAAACCAAGGCGAGGCGATCAAGAAGATCAGCACCGAGGCCCGTGAGCAGATCGAGGCCTTCTTGCAGCGGAAGGTGTATCTGCGTTTGTGGGTGAAGGCCGTTCCCGGATGGACCCGAGACCCGATCAAGGCGCGCCAGCTCGCGATCAAGGAGAATGAAGAATGAGCCGGCGGCGTCGCCAACACGCGCGTCGGCCGGCAGGCTCGATCATCAACCGCCCGCTGGTCGCCATCGTCGGACGGCCCAACGTGGGCAAGAGCACGCTGTTCAACCGTTTGGCCGGGCAGCACGTCGCCATCGTGGAAGACATCCCCGGTGTGACCCGCGATCGCCACTACGCCGACGCGTTCGCCATCGGCCGCGAGTTCGTATTGATCGACACCGGTGGCTTCGATCCGGACAGCGACGATCCGATGAAGGCCGGTATCACCAGCCAGGTGCGGTTGGCGCTCGAAGAATGCGACGTCGTCGTGTGCGTGGTCGATGCAACGGTCGACCCATTGCCCGCCGACCGCGAAGCGGTCGCGCTCCTGCGCGATGCGGGGAAGCCGGTGATCTTCGTCGGCAACAAGGCGGATTCGAAGTCGAAGGACCACGACGCGGTCTCGTACTACGAGCTCGGCATCGACTCAATCATGCCGATCTCCGCGCTTCACGGGCGAGGCATCGGCGACCTGGAAGAGGCGATCGTCGATCGCCTGCCCGAAGTCGTCGAGATCACCGACCCGGAGTTGGACGTTCCCAGGGTGGCGATCATCGGTAGGCCGAACGCTGGAAAGTCCTCGCTGGTGAATCAGCTCTGCGGCGAAGACCGCCAGCTGGTCGACAACCGTCCGGGAACTACGGTCGACAGCGTCGACACCCTGGTGGAACGCGACGGGAAGAGGCTGATCCTGATCGACACGGCCGGGATTCGCCGCAAGCGGAGCGTAAAGAAGCGAGGGGTGGAAGGCTTGAGCGTGCTCCAGGCCATTCGATCGATAGAGCGCAGCCACGTGGTCGTGCTCATGATCGACGCCGAGGTGGGGGTCGGCGAGCAGGACGCAAAAATCGCTGGGCTAGCCGACGATCGCGGCCGCGCGCTGATCATCGCGCTGAACAAGACCGATCTCCTCAACCGCGAGGCCCAAAAGAAGGCAATGGACCGAACCCGCGAGATCCTGGCGTTCGTGCCATGGGCGCCCCTGGTGACTGTGAGCGCACTGCAGGGACGAGGCGTCACTGCATTGCTTGGGCGTGTGGAAGATGCGGTGGCGGAACATCGAAAGCGGATCGGTACCGCGGAGGTCAACCGCTTCTTCGAAGAGGTGCTCGAGAAGCACCCTCCGCCGACGATGCATCACCGGCCGATCAGGCTGTATTACATCACGCAGGCGAGCATTGGCCCGCCTACGTTCGTGATCATGACCAACGAGCCCAAGGGCGTGCACTTCAGTTATCAGCGTTACGTGGTCAACCAGATCCGTAAGCGCTTCGGCTTCCGGGGAACGCCCATCCGGGTTCGCTACCGCGGCAAGAAAAAGCGCGACAGAAAGTAGCTAGTCCTGCACCAAGAGGAAGTGCGCAGTTGCCACAGCGGCGGGGCGCTCCGGGTCATCCTGATACGCGAAGACCCGAACGTTGGCGACCCGCCGCCCGTGACGCGTGAACTCCGCGCGGGCGAACACATCCTCGGGGCGCGCACCCCGGAGGTATTCGACCGTGATGTTGATCGTCTTTGGCACGCCGGTCGTCTCTCCCTGCCACAGCAGCTTGAAGATCGCGGTCGACTCCATCAACGCGCCGAGCGTGCCGCCGTGCAAGGCCGGGACCGTTGGGTTGCCGACGAGATGATCGGAGTAGCGCATGCGGCCAACCACATCACCGTCGACCAACTCGGCGGTGATCCCCATGAATCGAGCGTAGGGAATCACTTCTTGGATTGCCGTGAAGTCGCCGGTTTCGCGAACCGCCGCAAGTGCATCACGCACCCTCATGCGGATTCTCCGTCCTCGGTTCGACGCCCTTCGTCACGGAAGACGACGAAGGTGCCCGAGGAGGTCGCAATGGGGCTCGCCATGTCACCATGGTGCGCGGTTGCGCGGACGAATGCGACGTGCCGAGTGACCTTGTAGCAGTGCGCCTCGCAAATGACCTCCTGGTGGGGAAGCGCCGGGCGCACGTAGTCGATTCGAAGGTCGAGGGTCGCGGTGCGCCGAGGAGCGACGAGCGACATGATGACGGCGCCCCCACACGTGGCGTCGATCAAGCTGGTGATGCAGCCCCCGTGAAGCACGCCCGTCTCGGGATTGCCCACGAGTTCTTCGCGGTACGGGAGGGCGAGGGACAAGTGCTCCGGCCTGTAGTCGACGATTCGAAGATTCAGGGCCCGATTGTGGGGAACGCCGCCGACATAGCGCTCTTCCAAGCGCCGCCTGATTTCATCCTTCTGCGAAAGAAACGGGTCGGACATCGTTAAACAGACGGTGGGGGTGGAGGGGCGGCCTGTTCGCCGAGCCAATTGTCGGAAGAGACGAACTCGACGCCGTCCACGCTCTTCGAGGCGAGAAGATCGGGATGATCGGTCAGCACCCTAGCCACGCCCGCTGCCTTAGCGAGCGCGACGAGCGCATGGTCCCAATCCTCGATGAAAAACTCGCCGGTCTCGACGACGTCCACCAGACCTCGAATGGTGGTCATCTGCCGTGTGACAGCGTCGCTCTTGAACTCGGGGATCGCATGGAGCATCGACTCGACCCGCTCAATGACCCAGCTGGAAGCTTTCGGTTTACCGGAAGCTCCAAAGGCGCGCCGAACCGCGTGCTCGGGCGGAGAGCCAAGCGCAACCGAAGCATTGACGTAGATGTCGGGGGCCAGAACGACGTCCATGGGCTAACTCTAACACGTACCAAACGTAGGTGACATTGTTCTGCCGATTGGCCCCGCCTACATCGAGGCTAGCCAAAACGTCGGGAAGATCCTACTGACGCCGTAGTCATGCCCGTTCGCGTTTGTTTCGTTTGTCTTGGAAATATCTGCCGGTCGCCAACGGCGGAAGCGTCGATGCGCCGACTACTCGAAGAAGAGCAACTTACTACTGAAGTCGAGATCGACAGCGCGGGAACCGGGGACTGGCACGTCGGCGAGCCACCGGACCGTCGCGCACGCGCCGCCGGCCAACGCCGAGGCATCACGCTCGACGGACGCGCACGTCGCGTGGTCGCGAAGGACTTCGAGTTCTTCGACTACGTCGTGGCGATGGACCGTTCGAACCTCAATGACCTGCTCCGGCTAGCGCCCGACGACGCAGGCCAAGCCAAGGTCGTGCTCTTCCGAAACTATGATCCTGACTCGCCGCGCGATGCAGACGTGCCGGACCCCTACTACGGCGAGGGCGCGCAAGAATCACCGGAGATGAGCCCGGAGCTACGCGCGGCGCTCGAGCAACGACTCGGCACGAGTGTACTGGGCGCGAATCGATTGGGTGGAGGCGACATCAACGAGGCGTTCGAGGTATCGCTCGCGGACGGGACGAGCATCTTCGCTAAGACGCACCCCAATCCCCCCAACGGCATGTTCGGCGCGGAGGCACGAGGGCTTCGCTGGCTCGGGGAAGCAAACACGATTCGCATCCCCCGAGTCGTCGCAGTGTCGGACGAGCCGCCGGCATACTTGGCACTCGAGCTGCTGACGCCTGGCAAGCGGCGTCCGGATTTCGACGAAGCACTGGGGCGTTCGTTGGCGGCTCTGCATGCATTTGGCGCATCGTCATTTGGGCTCGACCATGACAACTTCATCGGACGCCTCGCTCAATCCAACGCCTCGGTGGCCGATTGGGCGTCGTTCTACTGGGTGTCACGGCTCGAGCCGCAGCTACGCCTTGCAACCGACCAGGGACTGATCGATCGCGGAACGCGCTCGAACTTCGACGCGCTACGCCGCGTTCTTCCCGAGCGCGTCGGGCCCGACGAACCTCCGTCGCGCCTGCACGGCGACCTCTGGGGCGGGAACCTGCATGCCGATGACACGGGGCAACCGTGTTTGATCGACCCTGCCGTCTATGGCGGATGTCGCGAAGTCGATCTCGCAATGATGCGACTGTTTGGCGGGTTCGGCGAACGTGTATTTGCAGCATACGACGATGCGTGGCCGCTTGCGCCCGGCTCCGGCGAGCGAGTGCCTCTCTACCAGCTCTACCCGCTGCTGGTGCATGTCAACTTGTTCGGCGGGTCCTACGTCGGCTCGGTGCAGCGCGCGCTCGCCGCTTGTGTCTAGGTCACCGCTCGGCCCCTGAACGCTTCTTGACACCTGTGAAACGGAGGCCCAGAACCTCTTGAGTGAGCAGTTCCGATGCAGACACGCGCCAAGCGCGCGGGTGCTCCGCGATTCTCTTAGTCGATCACGGAAGCCGTCGCGCTCAAGCCAATGGATTGCTCGATGAAGTCGCCGCGATCGTGAGGCAACGCCTCGGCACCGGGAGCATCGTGGAGGCCGCACACATGGAGATCGCGGAACCGACGATCGCACAGGGATTTTCTCGCTGCGTGGAGCAAGGAGCCACTACGGTCGTTGTGCATCCCTTCATGCTCGCGCCCGGCCGGCACGTCACCGAAGACCTTCCGCGACTGATCACGGACGCCGCAGAGGCGCACGAGGGAGTGGCGTTTGCAATGGCAGACCCCCTCGGAAGCCATGCGGGCGTCATCGACGCGGTGATCGAACGATGCGAAGCGGCGTTTCCAAACGGCGAACTGGACGAGCACTAAGGGATCAGGACGACTTTGCCTGTGGTTCTTCGAGCAGCAAGCGCTTCGAGCGCGGCCGCAGCTTCAGTCAGCGGATAAGTCGCGGAAACCAAGGGGGCGATCTTGCCGGCGGCATAGAGCCGAGAGAGGGCTTCCTGAGTGTCCTGAAGCACCCGCAGATTCTTCTCGAAGTACAGACCCCAATGCAGCCCGACCAATGAGAAATTCTTCACCAGGACACGACTCATCTGCGCGGATGGAATTCGTCCGCTCGCAAACCCGATGACGAGGATCCGCCCCTCGAATGCGATGCATTTCGTCGAAAGGTCGAAGGTATCCCCCCCGACGGGGTCGTAGATCACGTCGGCCCCGCGGCCATCGGTCAGCTCCTTGACGCGCGCGACCCAGTCATCTTCCCGGTAGTTGATCACGGCATCCGCACCGTGTTGCTTCGCGAGGTCGAGCTTGTCGGGAGTGCCCGCCGTGCCGATGACACGCGCGCCGAGCGCGACGCCGATCTGGACGGCCGCGAGTCCGACGCCGCCAGCCGCGGCGTGTACCAAGAGAGTCTCCCCCTCTCGCAGGTTCGCCCGGCGCACGAGGCCAACGTACGAGGTCTGATAGACGATACCCAACGCCGCGGCCTCCTCGAACGTCATCTGCGGAGGCATGGGGAAGACGCGTTCCTGCGGCACCGCCACGGTCGAAGCAAAGCCGCCGTACTCCAAGAACCCGTTCACACGATCACCAACGGAGAAGCGCTCCACCCCTTCGCCGACTCCGCGGACCGTGCCCGCAACCTCCGCGCCAGGCGAGAACGGAAGCTCCGGACGAACCTGGTACTTGCCTTGCGTGATCAGGATGTCGAAGAAGTTGCAGCCAGCGGCGCTGACATCCATGACGACCTGACCCGGATCGGCAGAAACCGCATCGAGCTCCTCGCGCTCCAGGGAGCCCGGACCTCCGAGTTCGCGCACGAC
>JAFDFW010000279.1 GCA_019309605.1 Deltaproteobacteria bacterium
TATCCGGAGCAACGCCCGACCGCCACCGAACTGCGTGAGGATCTAACCGAGATGCTCCACACCGCGAAGCGGCCGGTCCCGCCACGCGAGGTGGCAGAGCTGGCAGCGGTCACGCCGCCGCAGGGTCCGATCCCGACCGAGAGCGACATCACGGACGCGAGCGAACGAATCGAGCAGACGCTCGATGCGATGTCTCTCGAGACCTCAACCGACGTGCGAGCAATACTCCCGCTCTACGAACGGCTGGGCCGACTCTGCTTCGAAGCGCACCTCGGCGAACGAGGAGCGGCACGAATGACGCGCGCACTGGACCTCGCCGATGGTTTGGGACGCGACGACTACGCCGCGCTGTTCTGCACGCTACGCGGCGGGCTTCTGGCGCAAGCCAACCGGACCGATGAGAGCCGCGATTGGCTCGAACGGGCGGCGGCGTTTCGCCGTTAGCGCGCTACTCGTCTTCAGGGGTCGGCGCTTCGGCGGCCTCTTCGGCCTCGACGGGCTCTTCCGCCTCGAGAGGAGTCTCCGCCTCGGCGGCAGCGGCTTCCTCAGCCTCCGCCGCAGCGGCTTCGGCCTCTTCGTTTTCGTCCTCGGCGGCAGCTTCCTGAACCGCCGTTTGCTCCCGCACGGCGCGGTCGAGCGCTTGCTCGCCCGACGACGAAAGGAACGCAAGCCACACCGAAAGCGCCATGAACGCAAACGCAAACACCGCGGTCAGCCGCGTCAGCAGGTTACCCGCACCGGCGCCACCGAAAATCTGCTGGCCCGCGCCGCCTCCTCCGCCAAATGCCGACCCGAGCCCCCCACCTTTACCCGACTGTAAAAGCACGACGAGGATGAGGAACAAACACACGAAAACATAGACGATCGAAATGAAGGTATACATGAACTCAGCTCTCCGCCCGGCGAACGCCGGCATCGATAATCGGGATGAAGTTGTCGGCGGACAACGACGCGCCACCAACGAGTGCGCCGTCCACGTCCGGCTGCCCGAGCAGCTCGTCCGCGTTGTTGGGCTTGACGCTCCCACCATACAGAATCCGGACGGAATCCGCCCAGGATTTGCCCTTTAGCTCGGCGAGGTGGTCGCGAATCGCTCGGTGGACATCCTGCGCGTCCTCCGCCTTTGCGGTGCGGCCGGTCCCAATCGCCCAGATCGGCTCGTAGGCAACGACCAGCGGCGCCAACGCAACGGCGTCCAGGCCCTCGGTTGCCGCTTCGATTTGGCCCAACACGACGTCGAGCGTCTGGCCAGACTCCCTCTGCTCTAGGGTCTCGCCAACGCATAGGATCGGCACGACATCGTGCACCAGTAGAGCAGCAACCTTCTTGCGCACGCCCGCGTCGGTTTCACCAAAGAACTGACGGCGCTCAGAGTGACCGATGATGCAGTACTCGCAGCCCACGTCGACCAAGAGCGCAGGGCTGAGCTCGCCCGTCCAGGCACCCGAATCTTCCCAGTGCGTGTTCTGCGCCGAAAGCGCGACTACGGAACCGTCGATCGCGCGCTGGACGGTCGTGAGCGAGGTCGCGACCGGAGCAAGGACCACGTCGCAAGCCGACTTACCGCGTACGCGCGCGGCAATTGCGACCGCCAACGCCTGAGACTCGTCGACGGTATTGTGCAACTTCCAGTTGCCTGCGATCAGTGGTTTACGGCTTGTCATGGCTCGAGGGCCTCCACGCCTGGCAGAGGGCGGCCCTCTAGATACTCCAACGACGCGCCGCCGCCAGTGGACACGTGATCGAAGCGATTGGCGAGGTCGGCCTGCTTCACAGCTGCAACGCTATCGCCCCCGCCAACCACGCTGAACCCCGGGCAATCGGCCGCCGCCCGCGCAACAGCCAGTGTGCCCTCGGCGAAGGCCGCATTTTCAAATAGACCCATGGGGCCGTTCCAGAACACGGCCAAGGCGCGGCGAAGACGGTCCCGGTAGAGCCTTTCGGTCGCGGGGCCGATGTCGAGCGCCATCGCATCCGCAGGGATGGCGTTGACCCCGGCCACCTGTGCCACGCCCGATTCCACCGACTCACCCAGCCGAACGTCGATTGGCAGCATGAGGTCGACTTGGCTCTCCTCCGCCGCGGCCATCAGGCTTCGAGCCAGCGCAAGTTTGTCAGCCTCGTAAAGGCTCTTCCCAACATCCAAGCCGCGCGCCGCCAAGAAGGTATTGGCCATCGCCCCACCGACGAGCAGTGCGTCGACCTTGCCAAGCAAAGCTTCCATCACGCCGATCTTGTCGCTGACCTTCGCACCACCGAGGATTGCGATGTACGGGCGCGGCGTGTCCGTGCGGAGCTTGTCGAGCACCTCGAGCTCACGCTGCATCAAGAGGCCAGCGGCGCGCTCTTCCATGAGACGGGGCAGGGCGCTCACCGAAGCGTGCGCGCGGTGCGCAGCACCAAATGCGTCGTTCACGTAAGCAGCGCAAGAGCCCCCAAGCTCGCGCGCGAAGTCCACGTCGTTGTCCTTTTCGGCGGCGTGGAAACGCAGATTCTCGAGCAACGCAACTTGCCCGTCGCGGAGATCTTGGACGACCTTGCGCGCACCGTCTCCGATGCAGTCGTCGGTGAGGCGCACCTCTCCGTCCTCGAGAAGCTCGGCCAAACGAACGGCGACTGGCTCGAGCGAAAGCTCCGGAACGACCTTGCCCTTGGGCCGGCCGAGGTGCGACGCCAATACGACGCGCGCGCCCTGTTCGAGCGCGTACCGGATGGTCGGAAGGGCAGCCCGAATTCGCGTGTCATCCGTGATCTCGCCATCCCTCAGCGGAACGTTGAAATCGACGCGAATGAACGTGGCGACGCTTTCGAGGCTCAGGTCCTCGATCGAACGAATCGGTTCGGACACCGGATCAGTCCGCGCTCGACACGATCCGCGTGAGGTCGAGCATGCGGTTCGAGAAGCCCCACTCGTTGTCGTACCAGCTCTGCACCTCGACGAGGTCTCCGCCGACCACCTGGGTCTGTGCGGCATCGCAAATCGACGAATGCGAATTGCCCATGAAGTCGCTTGAGACGAGCTCCGTCTCTTCGAACTTGAGGATGCCCTTGAGCGGACCTTCCGCGGCCGCCTTGAGCGCCGCGTTGACCTCGTCGCGATCGGTGTTCTTGCCGACCTGCGCCGTGAGACAGGTGAGCGAAACGTTCGGAGTCGGCACGCGAATCGCGGTACCGTCGAGCTTACCCTTGAGCTCCGGAAGCACGAGGCCGATGGCGGTCGCGGCGCCAGTCGAGGTCGGAATCATCGACAACGCAGCAGCGCGCGCACGACGCTTGTCCGAATGCGGCTGATCGAGAAGCCCCTGGTCGTTCGTGTACGCGTGCACGGTGACCATGTGCCCCTTCACGAGGCCGAAGCTGTCGTTGAGCACCTTGACCAGCGGTGCCAGGCAATTGGTGGTGCAGGACGCGCAGCTGATGATACGGTCCGTTTCGGGATTGAACTTGTCGCTGTTGATGCCGACGACGAAAGTGCCGTCGATGTCACCCTTGCCGGGAGCGCTGATGATCACGCGCTGCGCGCCGGCCTTCAAATGTGCCGATGCTGCTTCCTTCGTGCGGAAAAAGCCCGTGCACTCGAGCACGACCTCCGCGCCGAGCTCCCCCCAGTTCAGCTTGGAAGGATCGCGCTCGGCCGAAACCGGAATGCGCTTGCCGCCAATGACAATCGCGCCGTCTTCGACTTCGACCGGATGGGAGAAGTGCCCGTGAACTGAGTCCCACTCGAGGAGATGTGCCAGCATGTCGGCACTGGTGAGGTCGTTAATTCCGACGATCTCGATGTCCCCACGTTCGGCAGCGATCCGAGCGACACAGCGCCCAATGCGTCCGAAACCATTGATTCCGACTTTCGTGGCCATTCGTTCGACTCCCTTTGTGCCGCAACGCGGGTCCAGATGCGCCGCCGGCGAGGGCGGAAGGTAGCGCGCACCGCGACGCGGTCAAGGAGCCAAAGGCGCGAATAGTTTGCGCTTTTGACCGAAGTCAAAGCGCGCGACAACTACTCCGCGGCTTCTTGCGCGTCACGAAGCTCTGTGGTCACCAGCTCGAGAACCGCGTTGGTGAACGCGACGATGTCCGAACGGCTGTGGCCGCTGTTTCGGAGTTCTCGATAGACCGACTTCGCGATAATCCGAAGGCCACGGCTATCCGCCGCTTGTTCCTTCGGGCC
>JAFDFW010000280.1 GCA_019309605.1 Deltaproteobacteria bacterium
GCCACGGCGGCGCGTCCGGACGATACGACTACCTAAAAGAAACCGCGCTCGACTACGCCTTCATCCTGACGCAGCTGAAGTAGACGGAGCCAACCGGGGCACGGGGGAACACGACGTACGGTGTGGAAACTACAGACCGGAGAACAGCTCCCGACGGGCGTGCTCGCGATCGGGCGCCCCGTCGCCACGGATCCTCAAGTCCACTTACGACTAGGCGCCGGCCCAATCGCTGTGCTGCCCATCGCGAGCCGTTCTCCTGTGTAGATGTCTACGTACGGAGGGGCGCCGTGTGTGACGTACGGGGAACTGAGCAACTGGAACAGGGGACTGTCCCCCCTTCTTTAATGTCTACGTGTGGAGGGGTCCCCGTGTCGTGTTCCCCCGCACCCCGGTCGCGTGCGAGCACGCCCGTCGGGAGCCGTTCTACGATCGTGTAGTTCTAACAGGCGCCGTGGAAGCGTTTCGCGTCTGCGGGGAAGATTTTACCCGGGTTCAGGATGTGCTTCGGATCGAAGACGTCCTTGATCTTTTCCTGTAGCGCAATCAGCTCCGGAGATTGTTCCAGCGGAAGATACGGCGCTTTCAATACTCCAATGCCGCAGGTCGATCACGCGTCGAAAAAGCGACTCGATTGCTTCATCGACGCGGGCTTTCTGGTCGGGGTCGTCCCACAGGAAGTTTACGTGGAGGTTCCCGTCTCCTGCGTGGCCGTAGGTTGGGATCACCAGTTCGTGCCGTTCGGAGAGCTCGGCGCAGTAGCGTAGGAGGTCGGCCATCTTGGTGCGCGGGACGACAACATCTTCTGCCAGCTTGTTCTTGGCTTGACGCTTGAGGCTGTGGCTGAGCTCGCGGCGTGAGGCCCACAGGCGCTCGCGCTCGCCGCTGTGCTGCGCGACCAACACTTCCAGTGCGTCGAGATCGAACAAGATGTTGCCGGTCCGCTCGAGCTCGGTCTCGAGCCTCGCTTCTTCGCCGTCGAGCTCGATGAGAAGCATTGCTTTGGTTTCGTTTGGAATGGTCAAGCCCGCTTCGGGGCGCACGATGCGGATTGCCTCCTCGTCGAGGAGCTCGATGCAGGCCGGAAGCTCACCTTGCGCGAGCAGCGCAGACACGACGGGTGCGACCTCATCCAAGCTGGAGAAGCAGGCCATCGCCGTCACTGTGGATTCGGGCTTCGGAATCAATCGCAGCGTGGCCTCCGTCACGATTCCGAGGGTTCCCTCACTTCCGACCATCAGCGCGGTCAGATCGTATCCCGTCACGCCCTTCTTGGTTTCGCGCCCGAGCTTGAGAATCGTCCCATCTGCGAGCACGACGTCCATTCCCATGGCGTACTCTCGTGTCACGCCATACTTGAACGCGCGCGGCCCCCCGGCGTTGGTGGCTAGGTTTCCTCCAATCGCACAGGAATCTAGGGAGTTAGGATCCGGTGGATAGAAGAGTTGCTCTTCCTCCGTGACGCGCTTGAGCTCGCCTAGGATCACCCCAGGCTGCACGCGTGTGGTCAGCTCTTGCTTATCGATACCCTGGATGGCGTTCATTTTCTCGAACGCCAACACGATTCCGCCCGGTACCGGCACCGCGCCACCGACGCGGCCCGTGCCGCCGCCTCTCGGCGTCACGGGAACCTCGTACTCGTATGCTGCCTTCATGACGGCCGAGACGTCGGCTGTGCTCGTCGCACGCACCACGGCTTCGGGCATGCAGGGTTCAGTCTCGCTTTCGTCCTGCGCGTACCCTTCGAGCAAACTCGGGTCCCGAATCACAGAGCCGCTCCCGCAGGCGCGCTCTATCGCGATCAAAGCGCTATCGAGTGACGCCATGCCTTGAGCCTTGGGCGGCACTCACGGGTGGTCAAGCCATCTTACGATGGCCGGGGTGCGACGGCCGGGCAGAGGCGCTATCCTCCGTAGGTTCCCGTCTAGACTATGCGTTTCTTTGCTTGCGTTCTGCTGGCCGCTGCAGCTTCGGCCGGTTGTGGTGAAACCGCTGCTCCTACGCTTCCGCCCTGTGCGGAACGCGATGCCTGCGTCGATCTGGACGGTGGCGTTGATGGCGGCTCCGGCGGAGTTGGTGGCTCCGGGGGCATGGGAGGAGACGGCGGCATTGCAGGAGCTGGCGGCACCGGAGGAGTTGGCGGCTCCGGCGGCAGAGGCGGAGTCGATGGCTCGTGGTGCACCACGAGCGCGCTCTGCCCGGCCTGTCCAGACCCGGACGCGCTGTGTGACACCGACAACCCATGCGCGCTGGGCGAAGTCTGTCTTCTGACGGGCTGCGGTGACTTCTCACGTTGCTTCGTCACGGGTGGTGGTGCTTGCACAGACAACGGCGACTGCGGCAATCCGGCCTACGAGTGCAACCTCAGCATCGAACGCTGTCTGCGTATCGAGCCGGGCTGTGATGACTCCAACGACTGCGTTGCGGGCTTTGCCTGCGAGAACGACGTATGCGTCGATCGTCGCGTTCCCTGCGAGACAGGTTCGGATTGCCCGCACGGCTTCACCTGCTTCTTCGCCACTCCGGACCAACGCTTCTGCCGACGCATCAGCCGGCCTTGTGGCGACGACCTCGACTGCCTCACGCTCGGGGTTCTCTGCGGCAACGCAGACGCTTCGGCCGACGGCTCCAAGGAATGCATGCCGTCGCTCATGCCCAACGCGTCCGATCCGGTTTCGTGCGACAAGATACAATGCACGGACCTAGCGGCGCCCGTGTGCGAGTCATCGGTCGAGGGGACGGTCGCGGTCTGTGGACGATTCGGCCCGTGCACCACGGTGAACGATTGCGTTACGGGTTTTCAGTGCCTCGATCTTTGGGGCGACGGCCGGGCGGAGTGCGTCCGAGAAGGCGGATCCTGTGTAGATTCGAGCCCCTGCAGCACCCGGAACGTATGCGCATCGCCCCGAACGGGTGAGCCCCCCAGTTGCGTCGGTGGCGCCGCGATGTAGCCCTTACACATCGCAGCAATATGCTGTACTGTGGTTTCCCCCTAATGTGAGCAATTTCACAATGATATCCTCGCTCCAGACCAGCCGACTTTCGACGCTCTGCGCCGGACTGCTTGCCCTTGCTGCTTGCGGTGAAGGCCCTGCCGCGGTCGACAGCGAGAACGCGGTCATCGACCCGCCGACGCAGTGTTCTTCCGACCGCCCGGACTGCTCGATCAGCCAAGACTTTCCTGACGCCAGCGACTTGAACGCAACCAACTCTGCTGGCCTTCGCTTCTCGGACGAGACGAATGCGCTCGTCGTCGACCGCGTGAGCATGCTGCCCGACAGCGATGGCGATGGGGTTCCCGATGACGCAGACGACTGCCCCGGCACGCCCGACTGGAGGATCCCCTGCGACAACGACCCGAGCAACGACGGGCTCTATCAGACCGTGTTCTACGATCCATCGGGCGCAGCTGAAGTCGTCCGCACATCGATCGCGACCACCACGGCCGACATCCCGCAGATCGACGTCTACTTTCTCGTCGATGCGACCCCGACCCTCGCCGAAGAAATCGCCGTTCTCCAAGCCGAGATTCTCACGATCGTGGATGACATCCGTTTGAGCTTCCCGGACGCCCAGTTCGGTCTCGGCTTGTATCGAGAATACCCACTGCCTCCGCTCGCCCCCGCGTACAGCCAGGCCCCGTATCATCACATCCTCGACCTCACGGACGATGAGCTTCTCGTGCAGACCGCGGTCGGCACGCTCAACACCGTGGCGAATGCGACTGCGGGTTCTGCCGCAACTCAGGCGCTATACTCGGTCGCGAGCGGTCTCGGTCTGGGCGACATGGTTCCCAACCGCGGGTCTTGCACGAACGCCCCAGATGCAGACGTGGGCTATCCGTGTTTTCGCCCCGATGCGTTGCACGTGGTCATGAACATCACCGACGCCCAGGTCATCAACGGGCCGAGGGCGACCGGCGATCAGTACGGAGATCCGCCTTTTGCATTGGGGATTGGCGGTGGCGCCATGGATCTGCCCCCAGTCGAGATGTTTCCCGCGCTTTTCGCGGCCGATAGTGCCGCCATGCCCCTGGATCTTGGTGATCTCTCCGGCAGATCACTCACGCTGATGGGCATGAGCACGCTGCTGACCAATCAGGTCAACACCGCCATCGCGCCAGGCTGTGCTTCGCCGCCGCCGGTGCCGCCCGATCCGCCCGGTGTCGACATGGACGGCAAGGATGTGGTCCTTGCGCTCCGCTTCGACTCGGCGGTCCTTGGCGCCAGCGTGCTTGCCAACAATACCCATTGGCCAGGCGCATACGTTGCCCTCTTCGACGATGCGCTGCTCGACCCTGCACTAGCTCTCGCGTGCGATGGCGGGGCCGCTAACGTTGGCGCGTGGGGAGCCGTGGCCTGGGTGCCCACGACCTCACAGCAGTACTACTTGGTTGCTGACGGCATCATCCCCGCGTCCGACCCCGGGTACATGCCCGAAGGGGCCTTCAGCATCTCGATCGTGCACGATGGCGATCCCGCCAATCCCACGTGGCTCACCTCGGATGCGCCGGTTGTATGGACGGACGTCGAGACCGCGTTGCTCGCGAGTGACGTTCGCGTCGCCAGCGTCGTCACCTTGAGAGACGCGATCGACACGATGAGTGCCGGGAACGTCGACGCGCGGCTCCTCCTACGATATTTCGATGGTCGCCGTGGACGATGACACCAGCCCCGAGGACGAGCGTGACTTCGTTGCGCAGATTCGCCACCACGACTGCGCGCAAGGCGATCCCTTTGAGTGCGACAGCGGGTCCGGCAACACCTGTAGGCGTTGCGATCTAGGCGCCTTCTTGGAGTACGAGGTGCTCTTCTTGAACACTTCGGTTCCGCCCGCCACGAATTCCCAAGTGTTCGACTTCGAGCTGGTTGTCCGAGCCGACGACGCGGTCGAGGTCGAGCGGATTCCGGTCCGGGTCATGGTGCCAGACGCGGCCGCCCACGAGTTCGACGACTTCCCGGGCTCGAATTTCTATCGTAACGTATACGACAGTACCGAGCGCTGCGTCACCCCGCCGGAACACCCGAAGTGGGGCGATCTCACATGGGAAGGCAGCACCCCGCCGGGATCCACCATCGAATTTCAGATCCGGACCGCTCCTACGGTGGCCGAGCTCCTCACGGCGATCCCCGCCGTGGTCGTCCTCCAGGGCAGCGCGACGAGCGGTCAGCTCAATCTCACCCAGGAGCTGATCGCGGACGGCCAGCCGTACGGCCTGCCGTACATCCAGATTACGGCCCTGCTCAACCCGTCTAACAGCCCGCCGGTGTCTCCCACCTTAGAGGGCTGGTCCTTCGAGTTCGTCTGCGAAGCGGCGGAATGATCTGACCCCTGCTAGCATCCGTCCGGCGTGGCGGAAGCAGGGCCAAAGCTGAGCCTCGCTGCGTGGGTTTGGGTGTTGATCGCCGGCTTCGCGGTGTTCGAGCTCGTGGCGCATCCGCTGATCCGCGCAGCGATCCCTAGCGACGAGTCGTGGGAGGCGGCATCGGCCTTCGTCCGCGCGCGG
>JAFDFW010000281.1 GCA_019309605.1 Deltaproteobacteria bacterium
ACACGCTGTTTGTATGCGCGAGCGATGCGAGCGGCCCTCGAGCTAGGGAGAGCGCTTCCAAAGGAAAAGCCCCGCCGAAGCCGGGCTCGGATCGCGCCGCACGTAAGAAGGCCCCGAGACCACTGGTGATCTCGGGGCCGGCGTCCCCCATCACTCCGAGTTGGAACTCCGTTGTGGGGTTCCTCACGGATTGGGAGGGGCTTCGGAGGCTAGCGGCGTGAGGTGCGCGTTAGCCGGACCAGCGGGCCGTCGCCCCGTCGAACCTGCAAGAGCGCACCAATCACTGGAGCCCAGAGCGGCGGGACGTAGAAAAGGATCAGTGTCGCAAAGACCAGATTCTCTCCGTCGAGCGGCGTCCCCAAGAGCCCACACAACTTGAGAACAAGCAGCCAGCTCAGCGTTCCGGCCACCGCGAAAACGTAGCCCCAAAACAGATTTACGAACAAGTCCCGCCAGTTCTTAGACACTACTCGCACCAGCGGTTTCGCGATAGTCCAAGGCAAAACGCAGAACGCACCAAGCAACACAGTATAGGCGACCCAATAGCTAGGGGTCGGAAACTGGTGGTACAGAAGGGACCACCCTTGGGCGCCCGGGAACGGTATCAACACGACCGAATAGTAGAGCGCCCAGGGGAGTGGCAGATAGTACATCACCACCCAGGCGAAACGCTTCCCCGTTCTGGGGCCATCGAACATTGCGGTAGGCTACAACAACCCATCCCGTGTTGAGCCAAAATCAGATTGTCACGCAACGTCTTGGCCTGAAAGGCCAATAGGCGCCGCCCTCGGTTCTGGGAGACCTCTTGCAAACAAAAAGCCCGGCCGAAGCCGCGCCTCGATCGCGCCACACACAGAAAGGCCCCGAGACCATTTGTGATCTCGAGGCCGGCGTCCCCCATCACTCCCACTTGGAACTCCGTTGTGGGGTTCCTCACGGATTGGGAGGGGCTACGGAGGCTGGCGGCGTGACGGGCCCCTCCGCTCGAAGGTCACGCGTTCAACTTGGGTCATCACTGGTCTCGATCTAGAATCGACATCGATGTTGAGATTCACATTTTCTTTCTTGCTGGCCGTCCTGTCGTTGAACGGCTGCGGCGACGAGGCGAACAGCTCTGGTGGTTCGGGAGGAACTGGGGGCGCCGGGAGCGGAGGGGACGGTGGCATCGGCGGCGCCGACTCTGCCGTCTGGCCCTGCACCGAGCAGGGTATCCGCGACGCCATCACCGTCGGCGGCGGGCCGAACACCTTCCTCTGTAACGGTCCAACGACCGTGGTGACCGAGGCTCCGATCCAGATCGACGACGACGTGATCCTCGATGGTGAAGGCAAGCTCACGGTCGATGGCGGCGACGACCATCGCGTCTTCGTGGTGGGAACCCCTGGGGTCATAGCGCCCGACTCCGTGACGGTGGAGTTCCGTAACTTGAACATTACGAGAGGGTTCGCGGAGCTTCCTGAGGTGGGGGGGGGCGGTATCTTGAGTGGCGGCCAGCTTACGATTTTGAACTGCGAGATCACGCACAACCGGGCCTCGGGCGGTAGCGGCATCGAGAGCTTTGGTGACCTCAACATTCAGGGCAGCACTATCTCTCAAAACGACGGAACATGGGCCATCAGTCATCTGGGCGTTGCCATTCAGGGCGAGGCCCTGACGATCACCGACAGCACGATCTCGGATAACGTCGGCGGGGGCGTCTCGTATCGCGGCACCGTCGGATACATCCGCGACACCACCATTTCAGGCAACGAAGCGTTGCAAGACGAGTATGGCGGCGGCATCGCCAACGCCGGCGACCTGTTCATTTGGAATACCGTGATTGCCGGCAATGAAGCCGAGCGTGGAGGCGGCATTTGGAATCGGGGCGACTTGTCTCTCGTGGATAGCACCGTTGCGGAAAACACCGGCGGGGAAGGCGGGGGCATCTACAACGCCGACCCGTTCCTCCCCGACTTGCCGGTCTCTGGCGTAGGTCTTCTCAACCTTCACAGGAGTACCGTATCGGGAAACACGGCGGAGCGAGGCGGCGGCATCTACACCGTGGGCCTCTGGCAACGGATTACGAACAGCACGGTCTCCGGGAACTCCGCGAACGAAGGTGGCGGTATTGCGATGGCTGGCACCAAAGAGGGTCCCTCCAACCTTACGCTTGCCAACACTACCGTCGCCGACAACGCGGCAACCGAAGGCAGCGCGATTTGGGCTCTGGGCGAATCGCCAGAGTTCCGATTCGTGGGCGCCATCGTCGCAGGCAGCTGCCATGAAGCGGAAGGAACCGTCGCCTGGGTCTCGAACGGGAGCAACATCGAGAGCCCCGGCGATACCTGCAACTTCTCCGAGATGAGCGATCAGCCCGGCGTCGCGCCTGATGCCCTGAAGCTCGGCTCGCTCGGCGATAACGGCGGTTTCACCGAGACGCACGCACCGGAGGCCGGCAGTGTCGCGATCGACGCGATGTTGCCGGAGGACTGCACCCTGTCTTTGCCGGAGCCCCTCGGCGACCAACGGTACTTGAACCGCCCGGTCGGCTCTGCGTGCGACGCGGGCTCCGTCGAGTTCGAGGAATAGGCAGCGCGCGAAGAGAAGCCCCGCCGAAGCCGGTCTCTGATGCTGCCGCACATAGAAAGGCCCCGAGACCATTTCTGATCTCGGGACCGGCGTCCCCACCGGGACGTTTACGGTATTTCCGGGTTGTGCGGGGTTGCTGATTGGGTTCGCGGACAAGCTCATCGATGAGGCGATTCTCGCGTGATGTGCGCGAGTTGGAACCAAGTGGCGGGGTTCCTCACGGATTGGGAGGGGCTTCGGAGGCTGGCGGCGTGAGGCTTTGCGAGATTCGGACTGAGAGCGGACCCCGGCTAGTCCTGCACGATGTCGTACCTCTCAAACCTTCCGGAGTCGGTGAGCCAGGTGAGCAGCCACTCGGGATCAGTCGCGAAGGAGTCCCGATACGCCATCGCCACTGACGCCGCCGCTTGACACGGGCGGACGGCAAAACCGGGGAACGCTCACTTGTTCAGTTGTGCGGGCGTTGATCTGCATGGGTACTCTGAAGGAACGTGACAAAGACCAAGCAGAAGTTGAAGTGGAACCTCGTTGACAATGCGATCGATTTCGTAAGGGCGGCAGTGGAGACCTTCTTCCATCACCCTGTTCCGCGTCCGGAGCGTAATCCGGGTTACAGTCTCGTGGACCAAAGTCCAGAGACACCGCCCAATGATCGCGCCTACAAGTATGCCATTCTCCACCTGCACGCTGGCATCCTGCTCCTCCTGAAGGCCCGCCTATTTAGCACCCACGAGAGCCTGATCTTCGCGACCGTTGATAACCCGCGAACCAAACAGGGTGAAATGCGAACTGTTGGTCTCACGCAGGCTTTGGCGAGACTCGAACTCTGGGCCAAGGTAGACATCGAGAAGTCCGACAGGGACCAGGTTGTGGCGCTTCAGAGGCTGCGCAACCAAATCGAGCACTATGAAGTTCACTTGCAGCCAGAGGAAGCCCAGGCCGTCATCACGCAAAATGTCGAGTTCGTCTACCGCTTCTTACGTGACCATCTGAGCATCAATCTTCAGGATCAGGTCTCTGCCCGAGCTTGGCTAATGGTGGAGAAGTTGCGCGGAGTCGAAGAGCAGCGGCGCGAGGAGTGGAAAGCGATGAGGGCCGCGTTCGTTGAAAGCTACAAGAGCCTTTCGGCGAGCGAGATCGTAGAGATCGGTGAGAACCCAGATTCAAGGCCCGACGCCAGTCGCGATTACTGGAACTGCACGTGGTGCGGAAACGAGGAAAGCCTGGTCTTCTGGAAGCGGGCGTGGGTCTGCACCGATCCGAACTGCCGCCAAGTCTTGGACGGGATGCATTGCCCGGATTGTCGCGATTTCGTGCCTGATCTTGGTGACACCCTGTGTATCGATTGCGAAGAGGAAGCTCAGG
Source organism: Deltaproteobacteria bacterium (assembly GCA_019309605.1). GTDB lineage: Bacteria > Myxococcota_A > Polyangia > Polyangiales > Houyiibacteriaceae > SG8-38. Next base: position 3,934 of record JAFDFW010000281.1, read on the forward strand.
ATGACGAAGTAGACGACACTTTTGTCGATCTTTGGAACGACGAGTCCCGGCTCGAAAACGGCGGCGGTCAATAAGGTGTTGCGCCCGGTCGAAGCCACGCTTGGGTCGCGCCGAATACGGCGTACCCAGCGGGGTTTGAACCCTGTTGAGGATGTGAAAGGCCAGGGGACGCGGCCGCTAGAAGGCGAAGACCTTGCTACCGACTGCCGCGCGCCAAGGTCCGAAAACACGG
>JAFDFW010000909.1 GCA_019309605.1 Deltaproteobacteria bacterium
AGCCCTCCGCCAACCTGCAGGTCGCAAAAGGGTCCACGCTGAGGACCAAGTTCTCGAAGAGGCGCTCGAGGATCATTCCGCATGCTCTCCCGCGGGTCGGATACCGTCAATGACGGCCTTTGATCGCCCCTTTTGGGACGATCCAGCACCCCATCGGGACCCTTTCGCACTCCGCCTTTGCCAGTCTGATCCTGTGTTCGGAGCAGAAGGAGACCCCATGGAAAAGACTCAGGCTGGACCGCGGATCGTGGGCAGAGACGCCAGCGGGGCTCCGCTTTTCTGCGAGGGCGCCTCTGGATGGGCGCATGTGGAAGCCCATCGGCTACTGGACGCGGGCCAGCCAGACGAGGGGCATCGCGTGCTCGGCGCCTGGCTCGCCTCCCATGAGGGGGACGGTAGCGATTGGATTCACCTGCAGTGGCACATGGCGGTGTTCGAGATTGCCACCGGACGGTGGAGCTCGGCGTTTCGTCGATTCGCGCGCCACATCCTGCCCTCCGTCTCCACGGGCGATGCGCATACTGACGCGCCTTCTCTTTTGTGGCGGCTTTCGCTCGCGACTCCCGGTGGGGCGGAGATTCCGTGGGAGCCTGTTCGCGACGCCGCCGTCGAAGGGCTGCGCGGGAACAACGCTCCGTACGTCGAACTACATCATCTTCTCGCCCTCGCCGGTGCCGGCGACGGTTCATCCATCACGCGGTGGCGCGGAGCTCGAGCGCGTGATGCATCCTCACTTTCCGACCACGTCCTAAGCCGTATGGCGGAAGGTTTGGATGCCTTCGCCGCGCAGGACTATTCACGCGCCGCAGTCACGCTGACCGCCACGGCGCCGCAGGTCTCGCGACTCGGTGGGAGTCGCGCGCAGAACGAACTGTTTGAGCAAATTTCGCAGGAGGCGCGTTGGCGGGCTGAAGGCACTTCGGTCTTCACCACCCAGCGCGCTGCGTGAGGACGCAGTGTCTTTCTTCGTCACGCGGAACACCCCGACGACGAAAGCCTGCAACGTTAGAAGGGAGTACATCATGAAAAGCAAGCAAATCGGGCGCATAGCCGCACCGTTCTTGTGCCTCGTCGTCGCATCCACCGCATTGGCCGGGCTGCCGGACCCAGGGATGCAAGTGGATGCAAAGACCGCGCTGGTCATCACAGACCCTCAGAACGATTTCTTGAGCCCGAACGGCGTCACTTGGGGCGTCGTGGGTGAGAGTGTCACCGCCAACAACACGGTTCCCAACATCGAAACGCTGTTCAAGACAGCGAAGGCGCACGGCATTCCCGTCTTCGTCTCGCCCCATTACTACTACCCGACCGACAGCGGATGGCAGTTCGGCGGGGCCGTCGAGACGATGATGCACGGGATCAACATGTTCGACCGAAAGGGCGCGCTGAGTCTCAAGGGCTTCAACAACTCCGGCGCGGACTGGCTCGCTCGCTACAAGAAGTACATCTACGACGGCAAGACGGTAGTGACGAGCCCTCACAAGGTCTACGGACCGGAGAGCAACGACCTGGCCCTGCAGCTGCGCAAGCGTGGCATCGAACGGGTCATCTTGGCGGGCATGTCGGCGAACCTCTGCGTCGAGTCGCACCTGCGGGAGCTCCTCGAGCAGGGCTTCGAGGTGGCCGTCGTCAAGGATGCAACTGCTGCAGCCATCGTGCCCGAGGGTGATGGCTACGCGGCTGCGCTCACGAACTTCAGGTTCCTCGCGAGTGCAGTCTGGACAACGGACGAAGCAAAAGCGGCCATGCAAAAAGCGCTGGCCAGCAAATAGGGGATACAGCCATGGCAACACAAATCGTAAACGGGATGGACCTCGACAAGCTCGAGGACTTTCGAACATCACTTCAAGAGAGTCCTGTGACTCTCGGACTCGGCGCGCACGGCGTCTGGGAGGGACACTCCGGGCGCAGCACCGTGCACATCGGTCCCTACGACCTCAATGGCGAGCATATCGACCGCGAGACGCGGCACTACACCATTTCATACGGAGCGTGGAAAGAAGTCGAGGAGGCGATCGGCTTTGTCGGCCCGACCGACCGCGCAGAGCCAGTTGAGATGGCTCTCGGTGCAGTGGCAGCCTGCCTCTGCAACAGCATTGCGCTCAATGCGCACCGCCACGGGATCAAACTCGAAGGCCTAGAGGTCAACGT
>JAFDFW010000910.1 GCA_019309605.1 Deltaproteobacteria bacterium
CTTCGAGCCGAAGTCGTCAATTTGAGAGGCATCATCTGGGGCGTTGCGCTCCGGGCGCCCGCCGCGATGATCCAAGCAGAAATGGTGGTCGCATGAAGGGCCAACAACTGGTGGTGATCTCGAGTCCCGGGTTGAGCGCCGGGTTCGCCTTAGCGGGCGTACCGGTCTTCGAGGCCACAGACGGCGCGGACGCCGCACGGCAGATCGATCATTTGGTGGATGCCATGAATGCTGGCGTCATCCTCATCGACGAACCGCTCTACGAGGACCTTCCGGAGGAGGTTAGACGAGATCTCCGTCGATCGGCGCTCCCTGTCGTCATCCCCGTGCCCGGGCCCGATTGGACCACGGAGACCACGGCGCACGAGTACATCGTCGAGATCCTCCGGCGGGCCATTGGGTATCGGGTGAAGCTCCAATGACCGAGGCACGCATCATCCGAGTGGCGGGCGCGATCGCGGAGGCACAGCCGCTGGGTGATGCCGCGCTCTATGAGCTCGTGGAAGTGGGTGAGCTGCGTCTGCTGGGCGAGGTGATTCGGATCCAAGACGACGTGGCGACGATCCAGGTCTTCGAAGAGACCAGCGGGCTCGGGCTTCACGAACCGGTGCGTCGGACTGGAAGCTCCCTGATGACCCAGCTCGGACCGGGCCTGCTGGGCTCGATCATCGATGGAATCGGACGCCCGCTCCAGGGGCTCGCGGATCGATCGGGCGACTTCATAGCCCCGGGAATGACCATGCCCACGCTGGACCCGGAGGCCCGTTGGACGTTTGCGCCAACGGTCGAGCCGGGCGCGACCGTAACCGGCGGTGACACCTTGGGCGTCGTCGAAGAGCGCCCGGGAATGAAGCACCAAGTCCTCGTGCCGCCGGGTTTAGAAGGCCGCGTTGTGGACATTCAGAAAGGGACCTTCAGGGTATCGGATACGGTCGCCACCTTGGACGACGGCACCGTATTGTCGCTTTCGCATTCGTGGGCGATCCGCGAACGGCGACCGTTCGCACGCCGGCTCCCCGGCGACCGCCCTTTCATCACCGGACAACGAGTGTTCGATCTGCTCTTTCCGGTCGTCGAGGGTGGGTCGGTTGCCGTGCCGGGTGGGTTCGGCACTGGCAAGACGGTGATCGAACAGTCGCTCGCGAAGTACGCCAAGGCCGACATCATGGTCTACATCGGCTGCCAACGAGATGGCGGAAGTCCTACACGACTTCGGCCGTCTCACCGATCCCGAGACGGGGAGACCGATCATGGATCGAACGATCTTGATCGTGAACACCTCGAACATGCCCGTCGCAGCGCGCGACGCGTCGGTCTACTTGGGAATGACGATCGCCGAGTACTACCGGGATATGGGCTACCACGTAGCGGTCCTCGCCGATTCCCTTTCACGCTGGGCCGAAGCGCTCCGCGAGATCGCCGCGCGCCTTCAGGAGATGCCTGGCGAAGAAGGTTACCCGACGTACCTGGCCAATCGCATGAGCCGCCTGTACGAGCGGGCCGGCCGCGTGGAGAGCCAAGGGACACCGGCACGCACGGGCGCAGTGACGTTCATCAGCGCAATTTCTCCGCCAGGCGGCGACTTTGCCGAGCCAGTGACGCAAGCATCGCTACGGGTCGTGGGGGCGCTCTGGGCGCTCGACGCAAGCCTTGCACACCAACGTCAGTTTCCTGCCGTCGATTGGGATACCAGCTACAGCTTGTACACCGACGCCACCACGGAGTGGTTTTCCCGAGAGGGCGGCCCCGACTGGCCCGAGCTGAGAATGGAAACCATTCGCCTTCTGCAGCGGGACCGTGAGCTTAGGGAGATTGCAGGCCTCGTCGGTGTCGACGCACTCGAAGATGAAGACCGGCTGGTGCTCGAAGGCGCGCGAATCGCGCGAGAGTTCCTGATTGGGCAAAACGCATTTCATCCGCACGACGCTTTTTCGACCGTGGCCAAAACGTACCAGCTGGCAAAGCTTCTCTGGGCGTTCATGCGAACCGGCGGAGCGGCCTTGAAGGATGGCGTGAGCTTCGAAGCGCTCGACCTCGCGGCCGTGCGGCTGGCGTTCGGCTCTGTGAAGACAGCGGCGCCGGACGCATTGGAGCAGCAGATCTTGAAAGCCGAGCAAATGATCTCGGGGATGAAGGCGTCATGAAGCGACTCGATGCACCGATCGCACGGACGTACTCGGGCGCCGCTTCAGCGGCCGGGCCCTTGCTGTTCGTCCGGTCGACGCGGCGCGCCAAGCTCGGCGAGTGGGTTCGCATCGAAGGCGAGGGTCAACAGGGCCGGCGCGGCCAGGTAGTCGACGTGGGAACCGAGATCACGGTGATTCAGGTGTTCGAGGACACGCTTGGTCTCAAACCTGCACAAGCCTCGAT
>JAFDFW010000027.1 GCA_019309605.1 Deltaproteobacteria bacterium
CGAGGGGCCGGCTTCTGGAGCGGGAAATGAGATTCGAACTTACGACTTCAACGTTGGCAATGTTCGCCTAGCCCAGAACACCATTCGGGAAATTCAACAACATCAACCACATAGAGTCCCGTGGCGTTGCGTGCCGTCCCGAGGTGTCCTGTGCAAAGTGGAAGGTTGAGTGGAAGATCCAGCGTCGGTAGGAATGCCCTCGTGAATGGCTGCCTCTAAACAACCTCGCATTCAGCCTCTGATCACCGAGCGGCGCCCCCGCGTACTCGCTGTCCATCAAACGCGCTTTCGACTTGTGTAGGATCATGGGCCGCACGGCCACATCGGATGCGCTTAACAGCAGAAGCCGACCTCGAGAGGCCGGCTTCTCCTATGTAGCGCTGAGGGCTCTACCCACGTCGGTTGGGCCTAAAGGGGGGCAGGGCCCCACTTGAAGCAGTAGATGCGAACCGATGAGGTACTGCAGGTGCGCGAAGCTGAGGACGTCCACTCTTCACCGCTATTAGCCGTCGACCCGACGGTCCCGCTCCCAGCCGTCTGGTCGAAAGATCCGCACGCGCTGCCCGTACCTAGCCCGGCAGAGTTTGTCCCGGTCCAGACCTCGCTGCCGGAAACCAGAGTCCCGCTCTCATCCAGGTTGATAGCATGATCGAGGTTGCCGTCGGTGAGGTCGTCCCAGTCGTCCGCGATTTTCGTTCCGTCCACGAGGTGGTACGGGATCGTCTGATGGGGAAAGAAGCTCGACGGATTGCCGGCGAATACTGAGATCCAGGCATGCCACCCGACTCCCCTCAAGCCTGCCGACCCAGCGCGTGAACGGCATGTGGTATCTGCACCAGTGACAGCGCCTAGATCGCCGTTCGACATGGTGCTCGTGACGAAGACTTCGGTTCCGGCCACACAAGTGCCCGCCACGCAAACTTCCAATTCGTTTTCGCAATCGTTGTTGCTGGAACATCCCGACGTGCTGCCGCCTGTGCCACCCGTGCCACCGGAGCCACCCGTGCCGGCCGTGCCACCAGAGCCACCCGTGCCGGCCGTGCCACCAGAGCCACCCGTGCCGGCCGTGCCACCAGAGCCACCCGTGCCGGCCGTGCCAGCCGTGCCCCCGTCGCCGCCCGTCCCACCCATGCCGGCAGGGGGCGAGTCGCTACACCCACCAGCTAGCGGGACTAGACCAAGCACGAGCACACACATCAGCAAGAACGAACGACGCATCTCCGGCCTCCAAAACTCTGCGGACCGAAAATCGCCCGCGCGCGCCGCAAGCTTACGCGACTTCATCGGGCCGCAGAAGAAAATGAAGATCCGACCCAGATTGAGCAGACAGAAAGCCGGGATGTCACGCAGTTGCCTCGAGCGTTCGGCCGATAAGCCGGACTCCGCATGACCGACTGAACGAGGGCTAGCGCCACAACCAAAAACGGCCCCGCAAAGCGGAGCCGCAATCGCCATCTTGGAGCGGGAAATGAGATTCGAACTCACGACTTCAACCTTGGCAATATTCGTCTAGCCCCCAACACCATTCGGGAAATCCAGCAACATCAACCACATAGTGTCCCGTGGCGTTGCGTGCCGTCCCGAGGTGTCCCGTGGAAAGTGGAAGGTTGGGTGGAAGGAGGAGGAATGAAACCGATGGTCGACCCGCGCACTGACGCACCGCAGAGCATAGTCGATTCAAACGCCTCTCTTAGTTTCACAAAGCCAACATCTTTCGCTAGGCGTCCTGCATCCGTTGCGCTGCCCGGCATCCAAAGCGCAGAACCTGCGGTCGCGTAGTTTGCCGGAGTCGGGAATCACTGGGAAATCGCTTGGCATGGAGCATGCAGCTAGATCGTTCCACTTCGTGGGCGCGCTGCGCCGAAATGTGGGGTTTGTATGCGGTACCTAGTCGGATTTGCGTGGGTCTTCATGCTGGGCGTGATTCCGCTCAACGGATGCAGTGAAACGAGCGGGGACGGTGGGGGCGGCGGCTCGGCTGGAGTCGGTGGCAGTGCTGGGGCCGGTGGTAGTGCCGGGAACGGTGGCAGCGGCGGCGGCAGTGCCGGGAATGGCGGTGGCGGGGGGGTCGGCGGAAGCGCCGGAACCGACGGAGTGCTTCGAGTCTCGGAGACGAGCCCCACCGACATGGGAACCGACGTGGCAACCGATGTGTCTGTCCGTGCCGTATTCGAGGAGGCACTGCTGGAGGCGACGGTCACTACGTCGAGCTTCACAGTGGACCGAATCGAGGGCGGGCCGGTGGACGGCGCTGTCAGCGTGGACAGTGGGCAAACCGCGGTCTTCGCGCCCGATCAGCCTCTAGCGCTCCTAACGCCATACATGGCGACCCTCAGCACAGGTATCGAGGGTCTCTCCGGGGACCAATTGGCGGAAGATTTCGTCTGGGGCTTCACGACCCGCGATGGCAGCTGGGGCACCGCCGAGTTGATTGAGACCGACGACCTGGGCGACGCCTCGAATCCCCAAATTGCGATCGACTCTACCGGCAATGCGCTAGCCGTCTGGCACCAGTCGGACGGTATGCGGGACAACATCTGGTCGAATCGGCACACGCCAAGTGGCGGGTGGGGCACGGCCGAGCTGATCGAGACCGACGATGCCGGAAATGCACGCTGGCCGGAAATCGCAATCGACCCGGACGGGAACGCAATCACCGTCTGGTATCAGTCGGATGGCACGCGAGACAACATCTGGTCGAATCGCTACACGCCAACCAGTGGCTGGGATACGGCCGAGTTGATCGAGACCGACAATGCTGGGAGGGCCGGCCGCCCCCACGTTGCGATCGACTCGAACGGCAACGCGTTGGCCGTCTGGATACAATCGAATGGCACGAGATTTAGTGTCTGGTCCAACCGCTACACGCCCACCGGCAGCTGGGGCATGCCCGAGCTGATCGAAACGGACGACGCGGGGAATACCAACTACCCCCGAATCGCGTTCGACCCCGCCGGAAATGCGCTGGCCGTCTGGTATCAGTCGGACGGTACGCGGGACAACATCTGGTCCAACCGCTATACGTCAGGTGTCGGCTGGGGTACGGCCGAGCTGATCGAAACGGACGACGCAGGCGACGCCCAACTCCCCGAAATCGCCATCGACCCGAACGGCAACGCGCTATCGGTCTGGTATCAGTCCGACGGCTCTGTATTCAACATCTGGTCCAACCGCTACACACCGAGCGGCGGCTGGGGCACCGCTGAGCTCATCGAAACGTACGACGGAGACCATGCAGTAAGCCCGCACGTTGCCGTCGACGTGAAGGGGAATGCGTTGGCCGTTTGGGAGCAAATCGACGGTACTTACCGCAGCGTCTGGTCCAACGGCTATACGCCGAGCGGTGGCTGGGGCACCGCCGCGCGCATCGACGCCGGAACGTTGAGCTCCGCCCGCTCCGCCCGGGTCGCGTTCGACCCGAGCGGCAACGCGCTGGCCGTTTGGGGACAAGAACTCGGCCCGCAGAACGATATCTGGTCGAACCGCTACTCGTCGTCTGAGGGTTGGGGCACGGCGGAGCGAATCGAGATCGACGGTGCCGGCTCAGCGCATTCACCCCAGATTGCGGTCGATTCGGCCGGCAAAGCGTGGGCGATCTGGGATCAAGCGGAAGGAACGCGAGACGACATTTGGGTCAACCGATTCGAGTAAAGGGTTTCACCCACTCAGCGGAGCGAAAGGCCCCGCAAAACGGGGCCGCAATCGGCGTTTGGAGCGGGAAATGAGATTCGAACTCACGACTTCAACCTTGGCAATATTCTCCTAGCCCAGAACACCATTCGGGAAATTCAGCAACATCAACCACATAGTGTCCCGTGGCGTTGCGTGCCGTCCCGTGGTGTCCCCTGCAAAGTGGAAGGTTGAGTGGAAGGGTGCTCCTCGGCGATAGAAGCGATCATGACGAGCAAAACCACCCAGGCAAAGATATCAATTCCACTCATGCGTGCTTGTCCTTCGAAATGCGGCTAGGTGCTTCAGAGTCCTCTACAGGAATGCGAGCGTTCGCTCCACGACCCAGAACGCCGCCACAATCCCGATGGTCTCGGCAGCGAGTCGTGGCAGCCACGCAGGGACCTTTGGTAACATGCGCTGGCCCATGGCGAAACACAGCAGTGCCGCCAGCACGAATGCGAGCTGACCGGCTTCGACACCGAGGTTGAACGACAGCAAGGCGAGCGGAATCTCGGACGCAGGCAGCCCCACGTCGCTCAACGCCCCGGCGAACCCCAGGCCGTGCAGCAGCCCCACCGCGAACGCCACGAGCCAGGGCCGACGCAGCGTCCACCCCGCGGGCTCCTGCCGCACGAGCTCGACGGCGAGCAGCACGATCGACAACGCGATCACGGCTTCTACCGGGGCCTGCGGCACGTTGAGGACACCGAGCGTCGCTAACCCCAGGGTCACGCTGTGGGCGACGGTGAAGGCCGTGATGGCGAGAACCAGAGGACGCGGTTCGCGCACCAGCAGCAGCAAAGCGAACACGAACAACAAGTGATCGATCCCCAGCAGGATGTGCTCGACGCCCAGACCGAGATAGGAGCCGAACACCTCGCTTCGGGTGGGCGTCCGAGCCACCTCGAGCGCGTCGACGCCGCCGCGCAGCAAAACCGATTGCTCGTCGCCGCTACGGAGCTCGACCCGTACCAGGACATCCACCATGGTCGCGCTCAAGCCGTCGATTCGGATCGTGCGACCCGACAGCGGCCGGTCGCAAGTGACGGTCGCCCGCACCACTTGCGCTCCCCCGCGGACGGCGGTCGTGCTTGAGGCCTGGCGGCAGTCGGCGGGGAACCGCGGGGCGAGCTTCAGCACCGCGTTTCCTCGCATCGGAAGCTTCCACGTGGTTTGGTAAGTGGCTTCGCCGACCTGCACCAGCTCGAGATAGGCGGGTCGGACTTCGTGGGCGGCAGCAGGAGCATCCATCCACAACAGCACACCGAGCATTGGGGCCACGAGCCGATTCACCGGCCCTCCAAATCGAGTCCTGACACGTCGATGCCTTCGACACGTACTTCGTATTTCTTGCGGACAGCCCGGTAGAATTTCTCTTTGGCCTCGACGGTGCGCTCCCGCTCGAGCTCGCGCCGCACGAGATCCTCCACGTCTTCGAAAGGTGGCAACTGCGCTGGCGTGAGCTTGGTGATGTTCACCACGTGCCACCCGAACTCGGATTGGACCGGCCCGACCACACCCGGGCGATCGGCCTCCATCAACGTCTGCGCAAAGGCGCTGCCGAACTGCCCGGTCAGCTGCTCGGCGTCGACAGAACGCAGTTGTCGGGGCAGAAGCGTAGCGTCGCCGGAGTCCCGCACATCATCAAAAGTAGACTCCTCGGCTGCGAGCGCTGCCTTGAGGGTGGCGGCCGCGGTCTGGGCCGGCGCGGCATCGCGGTCGGCAGCAAAGAACACGTGCTCGAAGGAGACGCGGCCCGCGCTCTCAAAACGAGATGGCTCCGCCTGGTAGTAAGCCCGAAGCTCGGCCTGCGTGATCTCATCGACCCCGGCGAGCTCTGCCGCGAGGAAGTCCATCTTCTGGGCAACTCGTCGCTGGATGATGATGTCGTCGCGGTCGAGCCCGCGTGCCAGCCCCTCCCGATACAGCAACGTCTGCCGCACCCGGTTGTGGATCTCGCTACTCAGCTCGTCCGCAGTAGGAGGCCGCAGACGCTTGGCCTGCCATGCGTCGGTGATCGATCGCACGAACGTCTCGTCGATCACCAGCTCTTCGGATGGGGCGTCCGTGTTGCCGCCGAAGGCAGCGTACATGGCAAAGATGGCGGCCCCCAGGATCAGGAACCGCGCGAACGGCTCGCTTAGTAAGCGACGCATTTATCTCGGCGTGTACCAGATCGGAGACGAGTAGGCTCGCTCCTGCGTCGTCATCGGCGCTTTCTTGGGCAGCTTCGCGCCGTAGCGTTTGACGTCGTAGCAGGTCCACCGCGGAGTGGGGATCTCCAACACGCGCACATAGTAGAACGCGGTCTGGCCGGCATCGAAGTCCGGGTCGGTCCACACCTTGATGAGCTCTTTGGCGCCGATACTGTTTTTATAACTGCACTTGGCCACTTTCACCGTGTTGCCCACCGCAGGCACCTTGCCCTTCTTGTCGGGCTTGCGGTCGTCCGACCACGCCACGTCGTACACCTTTTCGTGGGTCTTACCCTTCGCATCGACCCATCCTTTGACGATCTGCACGCGGTCGAGATTCGCTCCGTCAGCCTCCTTCATCGCGGCCACGACGAACGTAGGCGCCGACTTGCCTTGCGCCGGTGTGAGGTCACCCCCCATCGGCACGCCGCGCTCATAGCCTGCCTTGACGAAGTCTCCTGAGAGGTCGGCGTCGGTGAAGTCCCAGCCGCCAAACAGCCGCACCGTCATCCGCGGTCCGGTGGTCGCGTAGACCTCCTTGCGCTCCATCGCCTCGAACAGCGCCTTGCGCGTGTTCTCGGTGGCCCAGACCGCGGCGTAGCCCGAGGCGACCTGCTGCCATCCGTAGAGCTTCCCGCCTTTGCCCTCGTGAAACAGGTTCTTCGCTCGCTCGTCGTTAGGCTCAAGCCCGGAGTGCTTACCGAAGAAGGTGTCGTCGTCAGCGGTGGCGAGCCCGGTGTGGGTGTCGGTGGAGCCGATCATGCCGAACTTGAACGGATTGGCTCCGAGCTTGTTCCCCAACGCCAGCCCCCTCTTGAGGGCCTCGCGCGCATACTCGCCGGCGAGCATGCTGTTCTTCTTGGCCTGGCTCAGATCCAGATTGCCAACGTCCCAGTTCTCGAAGTCGGCAAACTCGTCGTCGGGGGACAAGAATGGATGCGCCTCCCCGTCACCCTTCATCTGGGTAACTTCGTACAGTGGCTCATAGCGGATGCGCCGCTGCGCGTAGGCCTTGTCGAACGGCTCCCCGCCCTGGGTCTCCAGCACGAACATTACGCCGTTGCTCAGGTTTCCGTTGTGGGCGATGGCCAGCACCCGGCCCCCGGTCTTCTTCTCGTAAGCGGCCAGCGCGTCCCACAGCTTCTCTGGATCGTCGGAGTCATACGCCGAAAACGGAACGATTTGGCGGGTGCGGTCCGGGCCGTCGACGAAGATCACGACTCGGTGCAGGTTCATGGACCCGGGCATGCTCGTCCACTCGTAGCCGGCGAACGCGGTGAACGTGCCGGGTGCGTTGTACTTCTCGGCGGCCGCGATCATCTCTTCCCATAGGGGCCGTGTCTCCTCTCCCTCGAGCTCGAGCTCTTTGGGGAACTTGCCCTGGGCAAAGGTCTCGATGAAGTCAAGGGTTGCCGCGACGGCGTCCTGCCCGCCTTTCTTGAACCCCTCGTACCACTCCTTGCCCTTCGGGTTGGCCAGGACCTTGGGGTCACCCGACTTGAGGAGCTTGAAAAAGCCGAGGTTCTCGGCGTGGTCCGCCACCACGAGGAAGTCGAGCGGCTTCTTCAGCTTGGCTTTGAGCCCCTTGGATGCCGTCACTTCCTCGCCTCGGGCAAAGCGATAGGCATCCTCGGGCGTAGTGGTTGCTCCGAACATCCCCGCGTCGAGAGAGAGGCTGGTGTGAACATGAGTGTCGCCAAAGAACGCGCGGGTCGGATACGCGGGAGCCGCCTTGGGCGCAGCAGGAGCCTTCGGCTTCTCTGTGGTCTTGGGCTCCTCAGTGACCGGGGCCTCGGTTTTCTTCTGACACCCAGAGGCCAAAAGCGTCATCATGAGCGAAGCAGCAAAGACACAGCGGAATGAAGACATGGGGTACCTCATGAGTGCGAGGGAACGAGACATCCACTCCTCCGGGGGTGAAGGAGGGTTGGAAGCTACCTATTCAGCTCGTGTTTGACCAGCCATAACGGCGTCTGGGAGTTGTAACCACCTTGCCACGGGGCTCGCTCGCGCGGTCCGAGCGACGACTGAGCATCTGCGCACGTTCGCCGCACGTGGCACTCAGCGAAGATCGCGTCGACCGCCACGCAAGCATGGCCCTTGACGCTGACGACATCAACAGCCTAAATCGTGTAGCAACTCGATGATCCGGTTCGCAACATGGGCGTCTGTCATCGCACTCAGCGCGGCGGCATTCGTACCGATCGCGCGTGCGCAGCTAACCCGTCCCTCCTCCCTTCACGTGGGTTTCTACCAGCCCGGAGTCGCCAACCTCCGGGACTATGCAACTCCCCCGGCCGGCTTCTACATCATCGACTACAACATTTGGACGAAATCGGATGGCTACTACGACCGAAATGGCGATCGCGTCGATGAGGTCGACCTGTCCCAGATCGACCCGAGCTTGGGCAGCGTAAACCTCGATCTTGACGAGAAGGCCTATGTCAATGCTCTTGTCATCGCCTGGGTCTCGAGAAGGCTAGAGCCGTTTGGCGACGCCCGTTATGTGGCTGCATTGGTGCCCACGTTCGTGAGTGCAAACTACCGCGTGAGTGTGTATCCCGCCGACGGGACCAATGGCGCACGTGCCGAAGGAGGCGCCGGCGGGTTCGGGGACATGGCCTTTATCCCGTTAGGACTGGCTTGGTCCTTCGATCAGAAATTCGACCTCAGCTTCTTTTACACCGTCTACGCGCCCACTGGGCGCTATGAAACCGGAGCCGACGACAACACCGGCGTTGGCTACTGGGGCCATCAGTTTCAGGTACCCTTCTATGTGTACTTCCTCGATCAGGCGACGGCGCTGGCCGTCATTCCCACGTTCGAGGTCAACAACCGAATCAGTGGCACCAACGTCAGGCCGGGCTCCCGCTTTACTCTTGAGTACGGCATCAGTCAGTACTTCACCGAGTGGCTGGAACTGATGATCGTGAACGCCCACAGCCTTCAGGTCGAGGACGATAAAGGGTCCGATGTTTGGTGGCGAGGAACGCGGCTCGACGGAAAAGATCGCAAGAACACCGTCGTCGTTGGTGTGGGGGCTTGGCCGTGGAAGGAGCGGCTGTATCTGTCCTTCAAGTACGCTCGGGACTACGCTGTGCGACAACGGTTCGTCAACAACACCTTCTCTCTGACCTTAACGTTCGTGACAGGTTTGCTCGGCGACCCAGCACCAGGGGGCTAAAACACGACGCCGAGATGCTTCGGGAGCACGGAGAACTCGAGCTTGCGCTCGAGCATGGGCTCACCGTCCAGATTGAAGTGCAGGTCTCTCGTCGACTCGATCGTGAACTCAGACAATTGCCGGTAGTGAAGGAAGCGGTTGTCCGGGTTTTCGGGCATTTTTACCTCGGCCGCGAGCCGCGCGACGTCGGCGGCTGGCCCATCGCTCACCACCGCGAGATCGAGCATTCCGTCGTCGAGGCGCGCCTTTGGTGCAACCTCGAAGCCTCCACCCGCCAAGCGGTTGTTCCCTACGGCCATGAACACCATGTTTCCCTCTGCTGGCTCCTGTCCAGGAACCAGGAGCCGACCTTCGTAGGGCTTGACGCCCAACGCTTTGATCAGGCCCATGATGGCATATGCGCCGCCACCGAGTGCCTTTTTCAAAGGAGCTGGTGTGGTGGCGGTGATTTCAGCGCCAAAACCGCCGCTAGCCACGTTGACGAAGTAACGGCCGTTGACGCAACCTACGTCGATCTCGTGCGCGGGCGACACGCAGGCGATCTCCAAGCACTGCTTCAGGTCATCGCAAGGCAGGCCGCAACCATGCGCGAAATCGTTGGCGGTCCCGAGCGGAAGCACGCCCATCGCGGCCCGCGGTCGCTCTTTCCCATCGCCAACCAGGACGTTCGCTACGGTGTTGACCGTCCCGTCCCCGCCGCCGGCAATGATGCGCTCGGCGCCATCTGCTAACGCTTCTTCGATGACTCGTGAAGCGTCCTCCTTGTCCCAGGGAATCCGGACGCGGAGCTCGATGCCTCCGCTTCGGACGTGCTTCACGGCCTCTTCGACCACAGGCCGGTTCGCAGCTTTGCGATTCAAGACGAGGCACACTTTCGACGCCATACTGATTCCTTGTCGTGGAGGGGCCCGAGCATACTACATCACCAGCGCCCGCGTCCGCCGGTCGGGGTTTCGCAGGAGAGGACAGTCAGGGCCGGCTCAACGGCTGGTACGTTGCCATCAGCATCCATTTGAGCTTCCTCTCGGACGTTCGGAACCGGTCGAACGTCCTCCCGACAGTCGTAATTGTGGACAGTGTTAGCGGCCGGCCCAGCCCATTTTGCGTGCGACCCAGAGTGGAACGGTGGCGGACAGAAACATGAGGCCGAGCGCGAACATGTAGGCGTACTTTTCGTTGAGTTCGGGCATGTTTTGAAAGTTCATCCCCCAGACGGCGCCGAGAAGGGTGGGTGGCATGAAGATCGTGGCAATGATCGAAAACCAGCGGGCGCTCGCGTTTTGTCTGATGCCGATGTAACCGATGGTCGCATCGACCAGCCGGGCGAGCTGATCCTCGACCGATGTGGCAAAATCCCTCACGCTGATCACGTCGCTCGCCAACCCATCAACCTCGGCTCGCGTTTCGGGCGACAAAGCCACCCTCGGGTCGTTCTTGAGCGTCTCGACGAGACGTGTGATCACGCGGTGCCCGAAACGAACTTCCACCATGCGCGCTTGTCGCGGACCGAGGTCGGAGAGGAGCTCCTCCAGGTCGAGCTCCGCTCTCGAGGTGCTGCCTGGGGTGAAAAGCTTGTGGGAGTGACGCCGGACTTCGGCTTCGGCTTCGTCTAGAGCCGCAAACGCGATTTCTATCGCGCGCGACACGATGCGGACGAGAACCTGGGTATGAGGGTGCGCGCCCGCCTTCATGCTTGGCATCTCGCGAGCCGTCTGGTCGACGGCGGGCGTCGATCCGGTCCGTACGGTGATGAGCTTTCCCTGGCCTACGAGCATCGCCACGTTCGCGCTCTCCGGGGCAACCGCGAACGCGCCTTTTGCACGATCGGCGCGAAAAAGGACGGTGAGCTGCTGGTTATCGATCTCCACGTGACCGTATATGTCGAGCTTGCGAACGGGTTCATCGATCTCGAAGCGCAGACCTAGCTGGCTCACCAGGCTTTGGGCCTCTTCGACGGTGTGATCTCGGACATCAACCCAGACTGCTTCCGCAGGGATGTCTCCGGGCGCAACTTCGACCGGTTTGAACCGACCATCCTCGACGACGTAGCCTGTGATTTGCATGGCCATGATCTGCCCGATGAGCAGTGTCAGCGCCAGTGTCAACGTGGAAGCGGCTCGGGCGTCGAGCGGCCGAGATAGACGAAGCCGCCGCGTGGCACCCTCAGGTCAACGAGCCCGGATTCCTCACCCGAAGGTCGGCGATAAGCCAGCCTCCTGTTCAACGACTGCCGGTTCGCTTGAGCGGATAGTCTTGAATGAGGACCTCGGGGGGGACGCCGTACTCCTCGTGAATCAGGCGTATCATCGACAGTGTCATCGGTCGCTTTCGATTCAGAATCTCGCTCGCGCGTGGACGACTGCCGAGGATCCTCGCGAGATCCGCAGTGGGCACGCCCAATTGGTCTAGGCGAAACTTGAGCGCTTCGATCGGGTCTGGGGGCACGTCTTGGACTAGGGCTGACTCAT
This sequence comes from Deltaproteobacteria bacterium, assembly GCA_019309605.1. Lineage (GTDB taxonomy): Bacteria > Myxococcota_A > Polyangia > Polyangiales > Houyiibacteriaceae > SG8-38. The sequence goes on from JAFDFW010000027.1 coordinate 11,520, forward strand.
ACGCATCCGCCAGGGTCGCCAGAACCTCCAATCGAGCTGCTTCGGCCTTCGTGAGCTTCTTGGTTACTTCCTTGTCCATGAGCCTGGTGATCTCGCGCGTCGCTGCGTCGCAATCCCTTTGATTTCGA
>JAFDFW010000911.1 GCA_019309605.1 Deltaproteobacteria bacterium
ACCATCGGCGCAGCGGATCGCTGCGTCGAAGAGCGCCGCTTTGCTCTCGACGTACCCATAGAGGGTCCCCTTTGCGACCCCGAGGGCCTCCGCCACATCCGCCATCTGCGTTCGGCGGTACCCCTCAGCGATGAACGTTTCGGTGGCCACGTCGATGAGACGCTCCAGGCGACCCGATGGAATTGACCGTGCCATGAGCCTATTTATAACCGACCGACTCAGTCAGTCAAGTGCCTATCAGACTTTTTTTTACCAGGAATCGCGTCAGAACCGCCGGCTGGGCCTCATCATGAGCGAAAAGCGTCGACCCGGGCGACGGTCAAGCCGCCGCGTCGCCATTGAGGCGCTTGCCGAGCTCGAAGGCATCGCGGGCTTTAGCGAACCCACCCCGAGCCCGTTTAGACGGTCTGCAAGCTCGTCGACGTCTACCTGTTTCATGGTTGTCCCAGACCAGCAGCGCGCAGAGTGGCCCCGACGAGAAGCGCGAGCCCTGCGTACATCGCCGGGTTGCTCTCGAATGAGAATTTCCCGATCAGGACGATCGCCGAAGCGGCAGCCCCGAGGACGAAGGGCCCATGACCGCGTCGTCGGCGTGCCCGAAACGCTAACGCGAAAACGGCGACGGCGAGGAATCCGAGACCGATCGAGCTCAAGAAACCCGCGTATGCCGGCCAGCATGCCGGGCAAGCGACCTTGGGAAGAAAGGCTGCGCCGATGCCAGGGAGCATCGCGAAGTTGAGCTTCCAGTTTTCGCCACCAGATGTCGCAATCGGGCCTGCGTGTGCGCACGCTTTGAGCGCAGCTACGAGGGTCTCCACACTCGGAACGCCGCGCATGGATCCGTCCGGCTGTGCGTACAGACGGCAGCAAGGCCCGCCTCTTTCGTCCGTCTCCGCGACATCGATTCCGTCCACGAGGATGGTTGGCGAACCGTACCCTCGAACGCGGGCGGGGCTATCGGCGTCATCGCCTTGCCATTCCTGCCAGCGAGGCGCGATCTTCGTCTCTGCAAACGCGCGAAGGAGCTGCGCTCGCGCATCAGCCACGTTGGGACAATCGCTGTCGTAGACGAGCTCAACCGTTGGCATGGTCATCCTCCTCCCGATCGAGCTCTTCCGGGTACTATACTACGGAGTCAAGGGCTGGCTGGGTATCCCCTCGGCTCTCCGCCGCCGCCCTCTCCACCTCAGTCTTGAACCAGGCAAGCGCTCGGTCGAGCCCGCTGCTTAGGCGATGGCCCACGAGCTCGCATACGAAAGGCCAGCGGCTGGTCATGCGCACCTCCCAGGACAGCTCGACGCCGCCGCCGGACACTGCCGAGATGGTCCACGGGGAGACCTTTCGTGATCCGGTAGTCGTAGCGGAGCGGTGGCTCGTAATGGACGACCTCCTCGAGGAGGGTGAGCCCGTTGGTCTTCACCTGGCGGACGGCCCCCAGACCATTGCGCGGCGTGCCTTCCTGGACGAGCCGGCACGACGTGACGCCGGGCCAGTCGCTCATGGCGTCATGGTCCACGAGGCGCTCAAAGATGAGCTCGATCGGCGCCTGGAGATGGATTTGCTTCGATACGTGAGCCTGGCCCATGGTGTCCTCCTAGAACGAATCGCAAGGCTAGCAGCAGTCCACTCTCTTAGCTCCCTGAAGTGGGCAGCTCGAGAACGCTAGCTCGGAGCTCTGCGTCATTGGTCTCCTGGCCAGGCCGAACGACCTCCGGGTGCATGGGGCAGGTCCACTCCATGGCCGAAAAATACATGCTATGATTCGGTTGGTCATGCCTAGAGGCCTTCTCGCGATTCTTCTCTCGATTCCGCTCGCATTCGCGGGTGCGGCTGGCGTGTTTCTTCACGTCTGCCACTCGATGGGCGGGGTAGTGGTCGCCGGCTGCGACTGCGAGAAGCAAGATGGTCACGAGGCCCATGCAGGCCACGGCGACCATGCGGCACGCCACGCGCCGGTCCAGCTGAAGCCGCAGCCTTGCTGCACGAGGGAGCTGTCGAACGCCAGCCAGCCGATCGCAACGCAAGAGGCAGGCCCGGTGCAGGTCGATGAGGCCCAGCTCGCTGTGGTGGGACTAGTCGGCTTCAGCCTCGTTACGTCGAGGCAGACCTGTGATCTCGGCCTCTACCGTGAACGCGGTCCGCCG
>JAFDFW010000282.1 GCA_019309605.1 Deltaproteobacteria bacterium
GGATCTCGAGGATGTGCTCGATCTTCCCAAAGGAATGTCGCATTCGAAAGTTCGTCTGAATCGTCGCCGCCATTAGAGAGACTCCTACCGAACCACTGCTACTGGAACCCTAAAACCAAGAATTAAGAGACATGTACGCAACAAGGAGACCCTTCGGCCTCCCGCCGCGTTGCGGAAAGTCGTGAATGCTGTGCTGCGCGTACCGGTGCTGCCCCGGCCGGGACGTTAACCCGGTCGGGCCCATGTGCCAAGTCGCGGCACAGGGCTCCGAAACATAACCCCATAGGGTTATTTAACGGTGACCTTGGCGCCAGCTTCTTCGAGCTTCTTTTTGATTTCGTCAGCCTCGTCCTTGGACACGGCCTCTTTGACGACTTTGGGAGCTGCTTCCACCAGGGCCTTGGCGTCTGCCAGACCGAGCTGGGTGATCTCGCGGATGGCCTTGATCACGTTGATCTTCTTGCCACCAGCCTCGGTCAGCTCGACATCGAACTCGGTCTGCTCTTCGGCCGCTTCTACTGCCGCAGCAGGACCAGCCACGGCCACCGCTGCCGGTGCTGCCGAAACGCCCCACTTCTCTTCGAGCTCTTTGACCAGGTTCGCAACTTCCATGACGGTCCACGAGCTGAGCTCTTCGACCATCTGTTCCGTATTCATATTTGCCATTCTTGACTCTCCGCTAACCGTGCGTGCGACACGGCTAAATTTGTTGTTGGATTACTCGCCCGCCTGTTTGCGCCGATACGCATCGAGAACGAGAGCGAGGTTTTGGGCCGGTGCATTGATTTGGCCGACCAGGTTCTGCATGGGCGCCATGAGCTGCGCGAGCAGCGAAGCGCGAATCTCGTCCTTGCCTGGAAGCGTGGCGAGCTCATTTTCGACTCGCTTCGCGTCCAGGACCTGACCCTCGAGAAGGCCACACTTGACGAGGAGCTTTTCGTCTTCGCCTTTCGGCTGAAGAACGTCTGTGAACTCCTTACGGAAGTTCTTGATCACCTTGGCGGCAGCCGAGGGATCTTCGAAGCTCCAGGCGATTGCCGTCGGGCCAGCCAGGTGCGCCGCAAACTCCGTGTTGTCGGCGAGGTCGGTACCCTCGAGCGCCTTGCGAACGACGTTGTTCTTGACGACCTTGTACTCGACGCCCGCGTCGCGGAAACGAGACCGGAGGTCCGTGATCAGCTCGACATTCACGCCGCGAAAGTCGACCAGCACGGTGGCGGTGGCGTTTGCGAAGCTCTCGCGGACAGAGACGGCCTGGGCTGCTTTATCTTCTCGTGTAAGGCTCATGATTACGCCTCCACCTCTATAGTGCCGGGGTCAACCTTGATGCCGGGGCCCATCGTGGAGCTCAGGGTGATACTGCGCAGGTAGGTGCCCTTCGCGGCGGGCGGCTTGGCTTTCACGAGCGCGCCAACCAACGACTGCACGTTGCCAGCAAGCTCGGGCTCACCGAAGGATTTCTTGCCGACCTGTGCATGAACGATGCCCGCCTTTTCGACGCGGAACTCGACCTTGCCGGCCTTGGCCTCGCTAACAGCCTTGCTCACATCAAAGGTCACGGTGCCAACCTTGGGGTTTGGCATCAGGCCGCGAGGACCGAGGACGCGCCCAAGGCGGCCGACCTGCCCCATCATGTCCGGCGTGGCGATGACGGTGTCGAAGTCGAGCCAACCTTCGTTGATCTTCGCGACGAAATCGTCGCCCCCAACGAAGTCAGCGCCCGCTGCTTCTGCCTCGCTCACTTTCTCGCCCTTGGCGAAAACGAGAACGCGGTTGGTCTTGCCGGTGCCGTGCGGCAAAACGACAGCGCCACGAACCATCTGGTCCGCGTGCTTCGGGTCCACACCGAGCCGCACCGCGACATCGACCGACTCGTCGAAGTCGGCGAACGCCAATTCTTTCACGAGCGAGACCGCTTCATTCAACGCGTAGCGACGGCTCTTGTCGGGCTTCTGCAAAGCACCCGCGCGCTTTTTTCCGGGTTTCATTCTAACTCCTTGCGACGACTCGAAGCCGCCTACCACCAACTGAGGCCCTGGGTGGTCTAGGGAAGCGAAATCAATCGCTCGAGAGAGCTAGTCGACTAGCTCGACCCCCATGGAACGTGCGGTGCCGATGATGCTCTGCATGCATGTCTCGAGCGACGCTGCGTTGGTATCTTGAAGCTTGACCTGAGCGATTTCCTTGACCTGATCGAGAGTGATCTTGCCGACCTTGTCTTTGTTCGGGCGCGCAGAGCCCGACGTCAGATTCAAAGCCTTTTTGATCAAGACGGCCGCAGGCGGCGTCTTCATGATGAAGCTGAAGGAACGATCCTGATAAACGGAGATCACCACGGGGATGATCAAACCTGCGTCCTTCTGGGTCTTCGAGTTGAACTCCTTGCAGAACGCCATGATGTTGACGCCATGCTGGCCGAGCGCAGGCCCAACCGGCGGAGAAGGGTTCGCCTTCCCTGCAGGGAGCTGAAGTTTGATCTGTCCGATGACCTTTTTCATGCGTACGGGCTTCTCCGGAGCGGCGAGTCATGCCTCAGGGCACGAAAAATGCAACCCAATTTCTCTGAAATCTCGATCAGTTGCGGAAAACGGTACTTCTGAGGGCGCCCAGGTAGGTCAGCTGGCGAGCGCCCCCGCAGGGCTGAGCAAGGAATACTCAAGTATTTCGCAGCGATGGCCCGAGGAGGAAAGCCGCCAGATGGCCCGCCTGGGCGCCCTCAGTCAGCTGGTCTTTTCGACCTGGGCGTAGGCCAGCTCGACTGGCGTGGCGCGGCCGAAAATCGACACCAATACGCGAACCTTGTGCTTGTCCTGGTTCACCTCTTCGATGGCCCCGGTGAAGTTCGCGAACGCGCCATCGGTGACCCGAACGTGATCGCCTTTTTCGAACTGTACGCGAGGGGTGGGCTTAGCCGCGCCCTCCTCGACCTGCTGCTCGATTGCGGCGATCTCGCGCTCGGGAACTGGCGAGGGATGGCGGCCGCCGACGAAGCCATTGACCTTCGGCGTATCCTTGATGAGGTGCCAGGTCTGATCGTCGAGGTCCATCTGGACGAAGATGTAGCCGGGGTAGAAGGTGCGCGAGCTCAGCCGGGGCTGCCCACCGCGGCTCTCTTGCACATTCTCTTTCGGGATGAGGATGTTCCCGAAGCGGCCTTCCATGCCGGCCTGCTTGATGCGCTCTTCGAGCGAGAGCTTCACTTTGTTTTCGTAGCCCGAATAGGCCTGAACGACATACCACTTCATTGGACTCACACGTTGTAAATGAGGTCGGTAATGTGGGACCACACGGCGTCGTATACGCCGAGAATGACTGCTGCAATGGCCGATACGATGAGGACGACGATTGTCTGCGACCAGGTCTCCTTGCGGGTGGGCCAGGTCACTTTGGAAAGCTCGACGCACACCTCGACGACGAAAGTGTGAACCTTCTTGGACCGATACGCCACGACCGCCGCGATGAACGCCACCAAACCCGCCCCAACGGCGATGGCCGTGCCGTCCGGCTCGGGGATCGCGTCGACGGTGTCGGCCAGGATGGTCCAAATCGCGTTGCTAGATTTGATGAGGAACCAGGCCAGCGTGATGGCGCCGGCAGCGTACGAGAACTGCACCCAACGCTCTACGCCAAGCGTTCCGGTCGGCCTCGCTTTATCTTGTTCGTTTGTGATCGCCATCGTTAATCCTCGCGGCAGGCCAGGAGGGATTCGAACCCACAACCCGCGGATTTGGAATCCGCTGCTCTACCAATTGGAGCTACTGGCCTAGGAGCTAGTGTGGGTGGGGTGGGGTGGGACAAACTGAGGTCCCCTGCCCCTCCGGGTTATTCTATTTCGTTTCCTTGTGTTCCGTACGCCGATTGCAGGTACGACAAAACTTTTTCAGTGCAAGTCTCTCCTGCTGCCCGACCTTTCTCAACTTTGTCGTTTGGTAGTTGCGCGCCCCGCACTCCTCGCACGCGAGCGCAACCTTAACTCGCCCGTTACTCACGTCCTTGCGGGGTCCCCGTCCGTTTCACGTCCACCCCACTACTCGATGATCTTGGAAATGACGCCTGCACCAATGGTTCGGCCGCCTTCGCGAATCGCGAAGCGCTGCTTCTCTTCCATGGCTGCCGGCGTAATGAGGTTGACCTTCATCTT
>JAFDFW010000283.1 GCA_019309605.1 Deltaproteobacteria bacterium
GTCACCCGCGGGACCGGGCCGCTCACGTACGACCCGTCGACCGCCACGGCGCCACTCCGCGTGATCATGGTCGCGCCGGTGTCGGTGCCTCCCGCCGAACAGTACGAGCGAGGCATCGCGGTGGTGCTGCTCCACGCTTCGCGCCCGACCGACGATGAGCGCGCGTCGGGCGCCAAGGCGTCCAACTACTTGGCGAACCTGCTTGCGGTCTACGAGGCGAAGCAGAAGGGGGCGCAAGAGGCGCTCATGATCGGGCCCAGCGGTCAGATCCTCGAAGGTGCATCGAGCAATCTCTTCATCGTGAAAGACGGGAAGGTGCGTACCCCCGAGCCCCAGCCGGGGATCCTCGTCGGAATCACCCGGGCCACGGTCCTCGCCGCGGCCGGCTTTGCGGGGATCGGGGTCGAAGAGGCCGAGGTGAGGCCGGAAGACCTTTACGGCGCCGACGAGGCCTTCATCACCAGCAGCATCCGCGAGGTGATGCCAGTCGTGGCGGCCGACGGGCGGACGATCGGCTCCGGGGCCCCTGGTCAGGTCACCAAACAGCTCCACAGCAGCTATCTTCGGGCCGTGGCCGAGGCAACAGGGACGGGCGTTTGACCACCCGGCCCCCGCGCACTAAAGCCAGCGGCTAGGACGATTTGGATGTCGAATACAGGTAAGACAAGGGCGCGGCGGCAAAGGAAAAATGCCGCTCAGGGTAGGGACCGGAAGAAGAAGCTCGCGAAGCTCGGGACGACCCCGAAGTTTCCGCTCGATCCCGAAAAAGCCCCTCAGGCAAAGGCCTGAGACCCCCCAGCGGAGGCCGGCTAGCCGCGCTCAATGAAGCGTGTGCGATTTGCCGTCGTGCTCCACAAGCGGGACGCCCGTGTCGGCGACCACCTCTGTAGTCGAGGTGGGGGTCGAGCTTGGGGCTGGCGCCTGTGATGGCGGGGGAGGCGGAGGCTCACTAGCGGCTGCTACGGCCTCGAGCTGTTCGCGGTACGCCATCTGTTCGAGCTTCAAGTGGTGATAGCGGCGCCGCTTGCGGTAGGCGAACACGACGAGGATCGCCGCGGCCACCCAGATCGTGGACCCGGCGAACAGCGCTGGCAGGATTCGGTACCTCGTCCGCAAGCTTTCCCGCCATTGCCGCTCGAGGCCGACCCGCGTCCAGCCGTAGGCGGTTGCGAGGGCCGTATCGAAGGTCTCGCCGTCGCGAAGCGACTGGACTAGCCGGTGGAAGCGCCGCTCGTCGTTGTTGCTCCGGCGCAGGAAGCCGATGACGTCGGCGCTCTGAGCGTACGCGACGTTTACCTCGTGCGGGTGGTCGGGGAAGCGCTTGTCGAGCTCGGAGAGCCGCAACATCGATTGCTGGGCGGCCGCCCGAAGAAGTGACTCCATGCGCGGAAGCAAGCGCACCTCGGATTGATGGATAGCGACACCTTCGTTGAACCAGCGAGGCATGGGGTTGCCAAGTACTGCGCGGTGGAGCGCGACATGAGAAAGCTCGTGCACCAGCACGACCTCGAGGTCCGGCGGCTCCCAGGTTTGGGGAGCGGACATCGTGAGGAGGATCACGCCCCAACGCGAGTAGGCGACCCCGGTCGCATAGTCGGGCGGTGGGGCTCCGATGGGGGCCATCCCCCGCATCTCCCGCGGGTTTCGCGCAACGCGAATGACGAGCTCGTCGTCGATGGCGGCGCCAAAGTCGCTGACGACCTCGGCCCAGTGCTCGTCGAAGCTCTCGATGAGCTCGCCGACGCGGCCGCGCTCCGACTGGGGAAAGGTCCACGTAACAGAACCAATGTGTTCGGTTTCATACCCGCTGAGTGGCGCGGGTAGCACGAGCTCCGGCGCCTCCTGCGCGGCCGCGCCGACCGAAGTGACGGCCATCGCGATCGCACAAAGAACTGCCGTGAAAAAAGCTAGCGGGGGTCTACTCTTCACCGGGTCTAAATCTTAGCAGCGGCGGCTCCACCTCGTTAGTGCCACCTTGATCAATGATGAGATAGGTTACACCTGCGGCGAGCAGCACCCCAGCCAGCAGATAAGGCCATGCCTTTTTGATCCTGCGTTTTGCCCTGGATTCGTCGGCCGGCTGCTCGGGCGCGTTCACCTTCTGGGCGGTCGCCGCTGGGGGTGTCGGAGGCGGCTGGGACCAGCGCAGCTGCGCCTGCGCCGCGCGGCTCTCGATGAATGCAACCCGTTGCGCGGACGTGCTCGTGTCGAACTCGAGGGCTCCCTCGTAGAACTGCGCGGCGCTGACGTCGAATACTTCGAGCAAGATGGAGCCTTGTCGCCGCACGACGACCAGCGCGTCTGCACCAGAAATGATCCCGATGCGTTTGTACGATGCGAGGTCCTTACGAGGGTTGAGGCCGAGCCCTCGGCGAGTGGATCGCAGGCTTTCGAGCCCGTCTTCCCCGCCAGCCGGCTCGCCGCGCATGGCGCCACGGAGGGCAGGGTCCGTGGGGACGCGGAGGCCGGCGGTGGTGGCTTCGGTTTCGATGAACGCGGCGGTGTTGCGCAGGGTGTCGTCCGGGTCGCCGGCGACGACGACCCCGATCTTCGGGGGAGGGCCGGACGCAGCGCCAGTGCCAGCGTCAGTGTCAGCGTCAGCGTCAGCGCCAGTGCCAGTGTCAGCGTCAGCGCCAGCGTCAGCGCCAGTGCCAGTGCCAGTGCCAGTGCCAGTGCCAGCGCCAGTGCCAGTGCCAGTGCCAGTGCCAGTGCCAGTGCCAGTGCCCGAGTCCTGCCCGAGTCCTGGGCTGGCCCAGGTCAGCACCAATGCAATTGCCAGCCATCGCCACATCGGCCGAACGATAGGCAACAGGTGCCATTCGCGCTAGCGTGCGGCCGGATTTCATGGGTGAGATGCCTCCTTTCATGCACGGCGTGTGCGTCTGCCTCGGCTACGACGGGACCGACTTTCACGGCTGGCAGGCCCAGCCGGGGCTTCGGACCGTCCAGGGAATGCTGGAAGAGGCCATCGATGAGATGGGGATCGAGCATGGCCCGGTCCGGGGTTGCAGCCGGACGGATGCGGGCGTCCATGCGCTGGGGCAGATCGCGAGCTTTGCCGCCGAGATCGCGGTTCCTCGGGATGGGTGGATCAGTGGGCTCAACGCCCGGCTCCCGAAAGACATCGTCGTCCACGACGCGCAGCCCTGCTACCGCCGCTACAACCCGCGCTTTCACGCCGCCCACAAACGCTACCGCTACCTGGTGCGTTGCGCCCGGCAGCGAGACCCTCTGATCCGCGAGCAGGTCTGGCAGCTCGGGCCCAAGGGCGCGCGCCGAGATGTCGAGGACCGGAGTGACCGCGTCGAGGACTACCTCGACATCGAAGCTATGCAGGCGGCCGCCAAGCACTTTGTAGGCACACACGATTTCCGGGCGTTCCGCCAGTCCGGGGACCAGCGTGAAGTCGTCGTGCGCGAAATGTTCGAGGTCGACGTGCTTCCACACTGGAGCGGCCGCCGGGACCTGCTGGCGATCGAGATCGTGGGCAACTCATTCATGAAGAATATGGTCCGAATCATGGCGGGCACCTTGGTGGAGGTGGGCCGCGGCCGCTTCGCGCCCGAGGACATCCCCGGCATGCTGAGCGAGGACTCCGACCGCTCTGATGCAGGCCAAACCGCCCCGCCGCAGGGGTTGACGCTCATCGATATCGAGCTTGCGCGCTTCGATGGTCCGGGAGATGCGTTCGATCGGACCACGGTGGGTGAGCCCCCACGCAGGCGCTAGAACGTCAGGCCGACGCCGCCGGTGAAGTAGAACGTGTCGCCCACCGGTGCCCGGTTGTTCGCATCGGAGCCCGCGAGCTCGAAGAAGAAGAACGAGCTGTTGATGCCCCAGTCCTCGTCGAGGGCGTTGGCGCGACGCTCGTTGATGAAGTTGAGCTCTAGTGCGATCTGCACGGCCCAACCGAAGCCGTGGCTGCGGCCGCTGCTCTTGCTGGCGCCAACCGTCTCTTTAAAGAAGACCGTGTTGTACCCAACCTTGCCGGTAAAGACGAAGGGCACGGGCGTCTCGCGAGCGAGCGCGTCGATGCGCAGCACGAACATAGCGTTCAACGGGAAGAGACTGAACTTAGCGCTGTCGCTCGATGGAATACATGTTCCGGGTGTCGAACCTGCTAGACAACCTGTGCCTTT
>JAFDFW010000028.1 GCA_019309605.1 Deltaproteobacteria bacterium
CGGCCTGCACCACGAACGCCGGCTGTACCGCTCCTGCAACGTGCGTGCTCACCGACGAGGGCACGTGCAACCTCGACAATGATGATTGCCAGCAGGAGATTACACAGGCCGTGATCACCTTCGAGGTCGATGGGAACCCGGACGCGGGTTGCGCCACCGTGGTGGTCCGCACCGAGGGCGTCGAGGGAATGACCACTTCGTTCGTGAACCTCAGCGCGGCGAACGGCGACGGCAACTTCTGCATGAGTGGCAAACTCGAAGCCATCTCCATGCCACTCCTTGATTTCGACGGGGCCCTCGGGAACCCGAGCGTACGCGCGACGCTGTCTGAGGACGGCCTCTCGCATGGCGTTCTTGGCGCAACGGTCGACTCGGAGACCGCAGAGGCAATCGCCGCGGCAATTAGCCCGATTGCCGTAGCCATCGTCGGAGCGACCTTCGACATCAGCAGCACCCTGACGCAGGACACGTCCGCAGCGTGCGACGCCCTCTCCATGACGCTGGAGATCGGCGGCGTCACGGTAACAACGAACTAAAGCCTAAACAGGCAAACGAGAAAGGCCGGCGCCCTAGGGCGTCGGCCTTTTCTTTTGCTCGCTTCAGTTTTGTGAGCCCGAGGACGCGGCTCAGGACTTCGTGAAGCGGCCGACCTTGAGCCGGTGCATCACCGCCAGCTTTTGGCGCTCCTTGTAGGCCTGATGGCTCGCGTCGCCGGCCTCGTTGCTTTCGTCGGTCGCCCGGTCGAGCACCTGGAACTCGGTCTGCACGAAGATGGTGTGGCCGAGCCCCTCCGTCGCCGGTGGCGCGGCGGCCAGCACTTTGCCGGGGACGCGGACCGGCACGTCTGCGACGAAGTGCACGATGCGGTAGCTCGGCGCCGTGAAGCGATTGTCTATCGGAGACAGCCCGTCCTCCAAACCGAGCGGAAGCTGGAGCTTCGGGACGAGCTTCGAGAGTGCTGGCTCCGAGCTACAGTACTGATGGAAGCGCGCCAGTGTGTTGGTGGATTGACCCGGGATCACGAAGTTGAAAGGCACGATGCTTCGCTGGACGTAGTTCAGAACCGGAAAGATGTCGCGCGCGGTACGAGTCACGATGCGAAAACGAACTTTGTCGTAGATCTGTGACGCGCTGACATCGGGCTTCGACAAGAGCTTGGTGTAGAGCGAATCCCGGTTCTTTCGTCCACCGATGAACTCGAGGATCGGAAAGTCGTTGGCAAGGGCGGCGGCCATGACGCGATAGACCTTTTGCTCCACCCATTGGAAGACTTCTTCGTCCGCAGTCGGCAGCAGAAACAGGAGCTCGCGCGCCTCGAGGTGGTGGATGATGTGCATCACCTTCAAGATCGCGCAGCCGCAGATCTGTCGATGGCCCTTCGAGGACGCGAGCATGAGGAGGCCCACCAAGTCCTTCTTCGCTACCGGTTTCGGGACCGGGAAATCGAAGTGACGGCGGAGATAGTCGATCGCGGCTTCCTTGACCTGCGTCACGCGGGCCGCATCGCCGTCGTCGTCCGGGTCGATCTCCTGCGCGCTCACGAACTCCTCGGCCTCACCCTCATCGACGAAGTTGAAGCGGTGCCAGTCGACCACCGAGCCCCCACGCAGGAGCACCCGGATGCCCTCTAGGTCGGCCAGGGTGAAATCGCTGAGGCTTCGGAGCTCTGGAACAGACACGGCTAGGGAGACCGTTCCAGCAGGATGGTGCCCACGAAAATACCGACGCTGACCAGCAGTACGATGGCATTGAGCGTAAGTCCGCCGTGACAGCCGCTAAGCGCGGTCAGTCCGAGCAGTCCAATCCCCCATGTCGATCTCCGTCCCACCATCTCGGGCGCCCGATTGATACCAGTCGACCGCCACTGACGCTAGTGGATTGCGCCGAGTCATTGCTGGCGAGCTAGATCTCGAATATTGTTGGCAAAACCAATGACGGATTCGATCTTCCCCGCTGGCGCCGAACCGATTCTGCCCATCCTGCCCTTGCGCAACTCGGTGCTTTTTCCCGCGACCGTGGTGCCGGTCAACGTGGGCAGGGCCCGATCGGTACGGCTGATCGAGGAGGCCTGCGGCCGCGAGCGCCCCGCCATCGGGGTAGTGACGCAGCACAAGCCCGAGGTGGAGGACCCGACCTTCGACCAGGTCTACCACACCGGTACCATCGCTCGAGTCCTGAAGGTCATCCGCCTCAACTCCGGGCAGTACAGCGTCGTACTCCAGGGCGTGAGCCGGATGCGCATCGAGGAAGCGCTCGGCCGTCACCCGACGATGCGCGCGCGCGTGCACCGCTATCACGAAGCGCCGGCCGTCGACGTCGAGATCGAGGCACTCGCCGCGCACCTCAGGGAGTCGGCGCGCCAACTGCTCCACGAGCTCCCGACGGCATCGCGTGAGTCGTTGCACATTCTCGACAACGTGCGCGAGCCGGGCGCGCTCGCCGACCTCATCGAATCAAACCTCCCGGTTTCCAACGAGTCCAAGCAAGAGGTCTTGCAAACGCTCGACATCCGGGAACGCGTCCGGAAGGTCCTCGACCAGGTCAATCGCCAGAACGAGGTGCTGCGGGTCAAGCAAGAGATCTCCACCATCGTCGAAGAGGAGATGTCGACCTCGCAGCGTGAATACCTCCTTCGGCAGCAGATCAAGTCCATCCGCCGAGAGCTGGGGGAAACCGACGTCGACGAAGATGACGTCGAGAATCTCCGCGAACGGATCGCGCTCGCGCGCCTCCCGAGCGAGGCCGAGGCCGCTGCAAAACGAGAGCTCCGGCGCATGAGCAACATGAACCCGGCGAGCAGCGAGTACCAAGTCGCGCAGACGTATGTCACGTGGCTCGCCGACCTTCCGTGGGACAAGATGAACGCCGACCGGCTCGACGTGCTGCAAGCGCGACGGGTGCTCGATGAGGACCACTACGGCCTCGAAAAACCCAAACGTCGGATCGTCGAGCACATCGCGGTCCGCAAGCTCCGGCGCGACGGACGTGCTCCGATTCTGTGCTTCGTCGGACCGCCGGGCGTCGGCAAGACTTCACTCGGCCGCTCGATCGCGCGCGCGTCGGGCCGAGCGTTCGTCCGCGTCTCGCTAGGCGGCGTGTCCGATGAAGCCGAGGTGCTTGGGCACCGCCGAACCTATGTCGGCGCGTTCCCCGGACGCATCATCTCCGGGCTGAAGAAGGCCGGCACCAAGAACCCGGTGATGATCCTCGACGAAATCGACAAGCTCGGCGGCGACCAGCGCGGGGATCCATCGAGTGCCCTGCTCGAAGTGCTCGACCCAGAACAAAACCATCAGTTCACCGACCACTACATCGACACGCCATTCGACCTCAGCAAAGTGATGTTCATTGCGACGGCCAACCAGAAGAGCACGATCCCCGGTCCCTTGCTCGACCGCATGGAGGTGATCGAGCTGACCGGGTACACTCCACGCGAGAAGCTTTCGATCGCTCGAGACTTCTTGATACCGCGTCAGCTCAGCGAGCACGGCTTGTCGCCGGAGCGCCTCGACTTCTCAGACGAGTCCATCGACCTGATGGTCGACTCCTACACGCATGAAGCGGGCGTCCGAAAGCTCGAGCAGCAAGCGGCAGCCGTGTGCCGTGCCGTCGCCGTGCGCGTCGCAAACGGAGAGGACGTGTCGATCCTGGCGGATCCGCCCTTCATCGAAAGCGTGCTGGGCGCCGGCACGGCCAAGCGTCAGGAACCGGAGCGAAGCCCGAAGGCCGGCGTCGCGACCGGCCTGTCGTGGACCCCTGCCGGGGGCGATCTGCTGTTCGTCGAGGCCACCCGCATGCCTGGTACAGGCAAGCTCCACCTCACCGGCAACATGGGTGACGTCTTGAAGGAGTCCGCCGCGGCGGCATTCACATTCGTGCGGGCCCGCGCCGCAGAGCTCGGGCTCGCCGAAGACTTCGTCAGTCACACCGACATTCACGTGCACCTGCCAGCGGGAGCGGTTCCGAAAGATGGCGCGGCGGCGGGCGTGCCGCTGTACGTGGCGTTGGCGTCGGTGCTCACACAGCTCAAAGTGAGGCCAGATGTCGCGATGAGCGGCGAGATCACGCTGCGAGGCAATGTCCTCAAGGTCGGCGGTATCAAGGAGAAGTGCTTGGCGGCGCACCGCGCTGGCGTCTCTCGAATCCTCCTGCCGAAGCGAAACGAGGCCGACCTCGAAGATGTGCCCGATGAGGTCCGTGAAGGTCTCGAGATCTGCCTCATCTCTCGGGTCGACGAGGTGTTGAGCCTCGTTGGCGCGTTCGATGCTGCTGGGAATCCGGGGGGCGCACCCGCCGCGGCCGAATAGTCCGTGGCGAAGTTGTTCACCTTCCGGTTGAGTGCGGCGTTTGCAGCCATCGTGGGCGTTGCGCTCGCGTTCATCCCGCTGCTTGCGGTGCACGGCGTGGAAAGCGCACTCGCGCTGGGTTTGCTGCTTCCGCCTTGGGTCGCGGCCACCGCGGCGAGCTACGCCGAGCGGAATCGAGACCTGCGCGGGATCGATCTGATGCTTCGCGCGATCGGAGCGGGGTTGTTGATCTGGGCGATCCCGGTCGTGCTTCTGGCGCTGAGCGCGCTCCGGGTCCGCCAATGCGCACCCGGGGAAGGCCTTGCCTTCATGGTGCTGGGACCGGCCGTCGGTTGCGCACTTGCCGCGTGCGCAGGCGTATGGGTCGCCGGGTCGAGGAGCCGCTCGCGCTTCTCCCCATGGATCGCCGCTGCAATCCCCATCGGCGCGGCACTGCTGGGTTTGTGGGCGTTCTACGCCACACCGACCGTATATGTGTTTGGCGCGTTCGCGGGCTATTTCCCTGGCGCGATCTACGACGACCTCGTCCAGATCCCGACTCGCTATCTCACCTACCGCGCCACGATGGTGGTCGCAGTCCTCTCACTCACCGTGCTGTTCGACGCTCTATGGGACCCGACGTCCGGAAAGCTCGATCTTCGAGGCCGCGGCCGCTCCTACATCGGTGCAGTCATCGTCTGCGCCGGGGCCTTGGGCATCGTGGCGGCGTCATACTGGCACGGAGATCACCTCGGTCATTGGGTGAGCGAGGAGTATTTGATCGAACGGCTCGGCAAGACCGAACAGGGGCGGCATTGCGTGGTTCACATGCCGCGCGAAACGCAGCCCGAGGACGCCAGACGGCTACTCGAAGACTGCGACTTCCAGGTGGAGCGCGCGCGAAAGCTCGTGGGTCTTTCCTCGACGGAGCCGGTGACGGCTTATTTCTTTCGAAATCAGAACGAGAAGAAAGAACTCATCGGCGTCGGACGCACGCTGATCGCCAAGCCGTGGCGGGGCGAAGTCTATCTACAGATGGCGGGCTGGCCGCATCCTGTGCTCGGACACGAAATCGCGCACGCCGTTCTCGGCGAGGTCGGTCGCAGGCCCTTCTCGGTGGCGTCGACGTTCGGGGGGTTGTTACCGAACCCAGGCATCGTCGAAGGCGCGGCCGTTGCTCTTGCCTGGGACCTTCGAGACGACCTCGACCCAGACCAATGGTCGCGGATATTGATGGACCGCAAGGAACTCCCCGCTGCTAGCACGGTCATGAGCGTTCAGTTCAGCGCCCTCCCTGCTCGCCGCGCCTACATGACGGCGGGGTCGATCATTCGGTTCATGATCGCGACGCGCGGGATGGACACGTTGCTCGAGGCCTATCGTCGCGGCGCAATCGAGGGCCTCGGTGAGCTCGAGACGCAGTGGCACACCCATCTCCAAGGGGTCCCGGTCACACCACAGGAGCGCGGCGTAGCCGAGGTCGAACTGGCACGGCCAAGTATTTTCTCCGCGACATGCCCGCACGAGCTGGCGAAGCTCCGGGCCCATCTTTCCGGCGATACGGCCGCTCGCGATGACGCCCGCACGATCGAGACCTGCCGGGCCATCCTCGAGATCGACGAACATGAACCGCGCGCCCATGCCGCCCTGGTCGGTGCCTTGGCACGCACGGAGGATGATGCGGGGGCGCTCGCCGAGCTCGACGCGCTGCGGACGGCGATGAACGCCCCTAAGCCGATCGTGGCGGCTGCCCTCGAACAGTATGCCGACGCGAGCTGGGCGCTCGGCAAGCTAGACGAGGCCGCAAAGCTCTACGAAGAGCTGCTGACGATCCCGCGCACCGACGGACCAGCACGGCAAAGCGAGGTGAAGAAGCTGGCGCTCGGAGCCAGCCCAGGCGAGCGCGAGCTCGTCTACGAGATGATGCTCGGACGATCATCGAGCCCGGTCGTAGTGCACCTCGCCCAAACCTTGGCGTCGATCCGAGACGATGGCCTCGGACAGTATCTCGAAGCGCGGCAGCTCGTGGGACAGAACCGCTTCGCGCTCGCCCTTCCTCTGCTCCAAGAAGCCAAACTCCTTGGTCTACCGACGCTTCGGCTGGAGCGAGAGCTGAGCCGTATCTTGGGAATCACATTCTTCGCACTCGGCCGCTACGGCGAATCTGCCGAGGCCTGGAGGGAGCGAGCATGGGTCAGTCGCGCCGCCGGCGCGGAGGCGCAGCGTTGGCTCGAACGGATCGAATATGCGCAGACCCGGACCGTCAGTCCGGTGTTGCCAGGTCCATCGTCGGCTCCCCGAGCTGCGCCTTGATGTGAGCCGCGATCGAACAGTCCGCGATGGCGATGGGGTCGCCGGCCGCTTTCGCGGCGTCTGCCTTGGGGCCAATTTGGCTGCGCACCGTGATCAGCCGCCCGCGGTTCTGTGTGCGCGTGCGCAGAACGAGCTTGTCCTTTTCGAGGTCCCAGAGAAACACGTCCACGGGGTCCCGGAGGCGGCTCTTCCCTTGAACCACGAGGAGAAGAAAGTAGTCGGCGGGCACCCGCTCTTTCAACGCGGGGAGCTCGCGCTCGATTGCCCGTGTGAGCTGCTCTTCGCGAACGGAGAGGCGCTGCATGTCGTTCGTTTCCTCAACCCGGCCGAGCCACTTGGCCGTCAACACCTCGGGAACATCGGAGAGCGCCCGCAAGGGCGTCAGCTCGAGGCCGAGGCAAGCGCCCACGGCGTCTTCCTCCTCGGACTCGACCGCCGCACGCAGCCCCTCTTCAGTAGCGAGCTCGGGGGCGCGCACCTGGAGGTAGACCATCTCCTTGTCGTGCAAAGCGGATAGCGGCACCTCGGCTTCGACCAAGCGGTTGGCGGCGCCTGTCTTGGCACCGAGGGCCTTGCCTTCGAGCTCTACTCGAGTAGCCGCTAGCTCTTCGAGAACCGGCGCAACGTGCTCGGAATGCTGTGCCCGAATGCGGTCTCTCAGCTCGTCCGCCCGGACCTTCTGGCGCCAGAAATAGGCGCCCGCCACCAGCGCAGCGATTAAAACGACGAAACCGACACGCGTCCACGGGATTCGTGGTCGGTATCGGTTTCTGCGAACGCCGTCGAACTCGGCAGGAGTGAGCTCGGACGGCTCCATGGCGCGAAGCTTATTGCTCGCGCTGGTTCACCGCAAAGCTCACGTTGCCGTAGCCCGCGGACGCGGCGGAGAACATCACCTTCTTCACGACCCGGAAGTCGATGTTTCGGTCCGCCTGCACGATGAGTCGGCCTGCGAACGGCTCCGAAGGATGAATCGTCTCCCACTTGCGCTTCTCTGCCTCGAGGCCCTGAATGAGCGGCTCGATGCGGTCCACTTGTGCGGACTGCCCCTGGGTCTGCGTGTCGGCAACCCGGGTGCCGTCAAGCGTGATCACGCGCTCGTCGACGGCGATGATCGGCGAGATCTCGATCTGCTGCGTGTTGTTCGCATCCGGCATTGAGATGGTCGGCTGTTGCGCGACCAGCTCGCCCGAGGCGGAAAACGACATGAGCAGGAAGATCACCAACACGATCAGGAAGTCGATGAATGGGATCAGCGGAATCTGGTGGTCCACCGACTTGCGCCCGTGACCCGAAACTCGGGCGCGAACGAACTTCAGCGGAATGGTTCGGAGCAACTCTGGTTGTGGCCGTTTGATCGCCATGATTTTCCCCTACAGGAACGCAGCTCCGTCGGCCATCGACAGGTTTGCAAAGCCCGCCGCTATCGCGACATCCATTGCCCGAACGACGTCCTCGTAACGGACCCCGTCCTCGGGCGCGACAATCAAATCGTCACGCTTGTCCCAGGCCTGCTTCCACTGAGCGAGCTTGGTTTCTAGCTCATCGACGTCGAACTCCTTCTGGTCCGCCACGACGCGCTTACTGATATCGATGCTCTCCCCTGCGGAGGACCCCAGGACGTATCCCGAGTTCCGGACCTGCAGGATGAGCTTCACTTTCTCGTCCTCTGGCGGCGCATCTTCCGTCGATGCCTGCCCCGGGACCTGCTGGTTGGCGTTGATCGCGGCCAGCTGGTTCCAAACCGCGGTCGCCAACAAGAACATGACGCAACACAGCAGGAGGTCGATGAACGGAATCAGGGGGATTTCCTGATTGACCGCTTTCTTTCCGGAGTTACCTCCGCCGCTATCGATTGCAGCCATTGAAGCCGTTACTCCGCGGGCATGTTCTGAAGATCGACCTTCGAGCGGTTGCCCACGACGAGGTTCAGAACCTGGACGCTGGCCGCGTTGATGTCGTCGATGATCTTCTGAGTTTTGCCGTTGAGAAGGCCCATCATGAGGAGCGCGAAGACCGCGGTGATCAAACCGAACGCGGTGCAGTTCATCGCTTCCTCGATGCCCTTCGCGAGACCAGTCGCCTTGCTGGCTGCATCGGCCTTGGCCACCTCACCGAACGCGGTGATGAGACCGACAACCGTTCCGAACAAACCGCAAAGCATGCCGACGTTAGCGAGCAAGCCGAGGTACGGCGTTCGCCGTTCGATGAGCGGTAGCTCTTTGAGTGCTGCTTCGTCCATAGCTGCCTGAACCTCAGCGTCTGGCCGGTTCACTTTGAGCAAACCCTGCTTGACGATGCGCGCGAGCGGGTTCTGCTCCGCCGAGCAAACCTTGATGGCGCCCGCCACATCTCCTGCGGTGATGCACTTCTGCATCTTCGCGATGAACTCGTCCTTGTCGATCGACGCTTTGTAGAGATACATCGCACGCTCGATCGTGAACCCGATTGCGAACACGAGACAAACGAGGATCAGCCACATCGCCCATCCGCCTGCTTCAAAGTGGTATGCCAACTTGGCCATTTCTTCCTGCCTCCTGCGAACTTTACTTTGACAGTGTTATCCGGAGCCCGACTGAGTACGGTGCGATCCCCACCACTGCCTTCTAACTAAAACTCGCTGTTCCCCCCAGAACAGTAAGCAATTCCAAGGTTTGCTTACTACAACTGGATGATAACGGTTGGATCCAGCAAGTCAACATCGTGCCTGATTCAGCTCCTTAGAAACCGGGGGGGAGCCCGAGCTTGGGTCAGAAAGCGGAAAAAGCTGTAGTCGCGTTGACAACTTTGCGGGGCGTGGGGTAGCTTGCCCCTCGGTCAAGGGGTTCGCCCCAACAGTCGCAATGATTTCAATGGATTCCAGCTTTCTGGGTCCAAATTTCAGTGAGGCTGGAGGGATGCGAAAAATAGGGGTCTTCTCGCCAATTCACCGGCGAGCCGGAGGGAGCCGCAGGCATGCATGAAATCTGGGAGGCACTGGTCGAAGGTGCTCCGTTTTCGTTCGTCAATCTCTTTGTTCTAGCCTTCGGCGTCGGGGTCATCATCGACCGCGCTTGGTATATCCGCATGAATTACAGCGTGGATGCCGCGGAGTTCATGAACCGAATTCGAAAGCTGGTGCAGGCCGGAAACATCGATCGCGCGATTCGTCAGTGCGACGCGAAGGCCGTGCCGCTGCTCGAAGTCGTGAAGTCGGGGCTGACCCAGGTGAACCGCGGCGAAGAGGCGGTCATCGCCTCGATGGAAGAGAAGATGTCTGAGGTGATCCCAGCGCTCGAGAAGCGAACTGGGTCGCTATGGACCTTGGCCAACATCGCTACACTGATTGGGCTGCTCGGCACGATCAGCGGTCTCATTCGCGCCTTCAAGGCAGTCGGCACCATCGACGACCCCTCTCAAAAGACGGCGTTGTTATCTGCCGGTATCGCCGAAGCCATGTGGAATACCTTCCTCGGTCTCTTGATCGCGGTGATCTTCATGGTCGCTCACCTCGTACTTCACGGGCTCACGAAGCGGCACAAGCACGAGATGGAAAAGGTCACGATGCAGCTCGAGAATCTCCTCACGCTGCGCCGGCAAGGCGGTTGATCGGGCCCGGCCATGCCCGCACGCCTGACACCACGCCAACGAGCCTACGTCCGGAAGCGAACGCGCATTCCCGACCTCGATCCGTCAGAGACGAGTGGCGAGCTGAACATCGTCCCGTTCTTAGACATCGTCGTGAACATCGTCATGTTCTTGTTGATGACCTTGACCACAGTGGCCTTCTTCTCGCAGATCGAAGCAGCCCTCCCAGAGTACCGCACTGGTGGTATCGGCAAGCGCGCGGCCGCCGATGAAGCCCTCAACTTGAACGTCACGGTGACCCGAGAGGGGGTCGTTGTCTCCGGGTCAGGTGGCAAGCTCGCACGCGGCTGCACCACCACGGCGCCCGGCAAAGTGATTACCGTCCCCGCTGGCATGAACGGCGAGCATGATTGGAAGGGCCTCACCACGTGCGTCAGCCGCGTGAAGGAGCAGTTCGAGGACGAAACTAGAGTCACGCTCAGCGCCGATCCGGAAATCCCCTACGAAGACCTGATCGCCGCCATGGACGCGGTCCGGGGCGATGACAACGAGCTCTTCCCGGACGTCTTGCTGTCGGCGGGGATTCGATAATGGCGAACGAAAGCAGCAGGCCGCCGCGTGAATCTCTAGCGCCGCCCATCTCGGTGGCGCCAGTGTCGATGTCGTACGTCAACCGCGTCGTCCGAGCGAAGCTCCGCCGCCGCGCCGAACCGGAGCACTTCGGGCTCAACATCTATCCGATGATGGACATGCTCACGATCCTGCTGGTCTACATGATGGCGATCTTCGCTTCATCGTCAGCGGCGGCCGTTCAGGAAAGCGCAGAGCTGCGCATCCCCTACTCCACCTCGCAAGTAGAACTCAGCGACGCCATCTCCGTCCAAATCTCACGAGGCGGGGTCGTGGTCGACGGCAAGTCTGTCCTCGAGCTCCGCAACGGCATCGTCGACCCGAGCCTCAAGCAGGGCGGCAGCAGCGGGTTTTTGATCACACCGCTGTACAAGAGGCTCAGTGAGATTCGCGACCGAAAGAAGAGGACGGCACAGCGTTTCGCGAACCAGCCCTTCGTCGGAGACGTGCAGATCATCGCCGACAAGCGGACGCCATATCGGACGCTGAGCGAGGTGATTTACACGCTGGGGCAGACCGAGTTTAAGAATCTGCGGTTTGTGGTGAACAAGAAGCACAAGTAGCTCTACACGATCGGACAACGGCTCGCGACGCACGTGCTCGCGATTGGGGCCCGCTCGGCCGAGAGTAAAGCCTGTTATTCGAGGGTTGCGACTCGGAAAAACGAAGCGCAAACGTTGCGCCGTTTCGTGTCGATCGGCGAAAAGCCGAATCCTTCCATGACACCTGCCGAGTGACCGTCGCGCAACCTTTGCGTGGACGAAAAAGGAAAGAAATACGTATAGCGGCGCATCTCATGACGACCCATGCGGTACTTATTCGGATTTCTATGTGTCTGCGCGCTCGGACTGATGCCCTTGGTTGGGTGCAGCGAGACGGCGGGCACGGGCGGAAGTGGTGGCACTGCTGGAAGCGGCGGCGCTGGTGGCGACGGCGGTATGGCCGGTGATGGTGGAACCGGTGGCACCGCCGGCCAGGGTGGCGGTGGAACCGGTGGTACGGCCGGCCAGGGTGGTGCAGGAGGTCAAGTGAGCGCAGTTGGTCTCGTGGCTTACTATCCCTTCAGCGGCAACGCTCAGGACGAAAGCGGAAACGGCAATGACGGGAGCACGATGGGCGGAGCCACGTTGGCTACGGATCGATTCGGGAGCACGGACAGCGCCTATCAGTTGGACGGGACAAGCGGCTACATCGAGGTCCCAGACAGTGCAGACTTCAACTTCAATCAACCGATCACGTTGACCGCCTGGATCTATCTGAATGACAACACCAAAGGGGGCATCGTCGGACAGTGGGGACCTGGTGGTTTGGGCGGAGACGCCTTCGTGCTTTCAGTGAAGGGCGGAAAGCTCAAGTTCACCCTTCCGATGCCAGGCCTCTACGAGTTGGACTCACAAAGCACTCTGGCTGAGATGCAGTGGCTATTCGTCGGCGTTGTGTACGACGGCACAGACCTGAAGTTGTTCATCAATGGTACCGAGGATGCATCCGACACCACTACCGTCGATCAGGTCGACTCGGACCAGCCCGTGAGAATCGGCTTCGAGCGAATCATCATTAGCGACCCAGGCTACCTTGACGGGCTCGTAGACGATGTGCGCATATACAAGCGCGCGTTGTCGGACGGGGAGATACAGCAGTTGTATCAGCCCTAGGCTGCTAGGAAGAACAAGACCTGGATCGTTTCGCTGGAGACGCGGAGAGACTAGCGTCGGTGGCAGCCGTAGCCCTCGAATAACCGGGCTTATTGGTGGTTGAGGTCCAACCGGCAACGCGGGTTTCACCCCAGCAAGTGCAGTTGTAACGCACCCGCTGCGCCCCCACGCCCCAAACGCAAAGCCTGCACGTCACGGTAGCAGAATCCCCTGCAATACCGGGCTTGCGACCTGGCGCGCCTGATGCAGCTACGTAACCCGACTTAGGGGCGCACCGCGCCAGATCGGGAGGTTGTCATGCGGTACCTATTCGGATTGATGTGCGTGCTGCTGCTGGTCGGCATCGGCTGCGGCAACACCGAGGGGAGTTCCTGCAGCGAGGCCGAGATCGGCCGCGAGTCGTGCGACGCGGATGATAGCTCGATTCAGCTCCGTTGCAGCGAGGATGGGGTCTGGGTTGAAGCAGGGGGGTTCTGCACCTCCGGCAAGCACTGTATGTCCAGAGACGGGGACGCGACCTGTGTCAATGATGATTGTGACACCCAGCAAGAGGATTTCTGTTTTCAGCTGAATAATACCGACTGCGACGGCACTGTGCTTCAGGAGTGCTTAGGACCAGCTGGCTGCCCCGTGTGGACCTCGGTCGACTGTGCGGATTCGGGCCAGGTGTGCACCGTCGAGACCAGACCGGCCTCTTGCGTCATTCCGGGTGCGTGCATAGACGGTACGACTCGATGCTCTTCCGACCGCAGCGAGGTCGAGACCTGTCAGGGCGGCGATTGGAACGTCACGGCAACCTGTGAGCAAGACCAGCTTTGCAATGACCTTGGCGAAACGGCACAGTGTGTCGACGCGGCATGCACCGAGGGCGAAACCCGTTGTGCCGACAACAATGTCGAGACCTGCAGTGCACTGGGCTTGTGGACTGTGACGGCGACTTGCAATCCAGGTCAGGCTTGCCAAGTCGTGAACGACGAGGCGCAGTGCGTTTCCGACGACGATTCATGCACCGCTGACAAGCTATTCGAGCAGCGTTGCAGTCCTGACGATGAGGTCTGGGTTCAAGAGTGCCGAAATACTGGAACACAGGAAGCGCCTGTCTACACATGGGTGAACGTCCAGGACTGCAGCACACTGACGCCGGACTACGTATGCCAGCAGGTTGCACCGGGAACAACCCCGTACTGCTTCGCGCCACCGGGTTGAACGTCGGCAGCGACTCGATGTGCGACGTCGGGGCGTTTGAGGTGCAGCCGTAGGACTTGGGGCAGCAATGATGATTGTCCATCACTCGGCGACCAACCACGAGTAACTCCCGTTATTCACGACGACCAGCAGTTCCGATCCCTGGTTGTCGTTCACTTCATTGGCCCATCGAGCACGCCCGTTGCGAGCCGTTCTCCGGTCGCGTGCCATACTCCGCGGATGGCGAAGCGCGCGACGAAGCTTTGGCTCATGAAGAGCGAGCCAGGGACTTACTCGATCGACGATCTAGAGCGCGATGGCACCGAGCCCTGGGAAGGTGTGCGGAACTACCAGGCCCGCAATTTCATGCGCGAAATGGCCGCGGGCGATCTCGTCGTGTTCTACCACTCGAACGCCAAGCCGCCTGGCGCCGCCGGCGTCTGCCGCATATGCCGCGAGGCCTATCCCGACGACACGCAGTTCGACAAGAAGAGCAAGTACTACGACGCCAAGTCCAAGAAGGAAGACCCTCGCTGGTCCTTGGTCGACGTCGAGTTCGTCGAGAAATTCGAAGAACCGGTTTCACTTCAAGCTTTGAAGGACGATTCCGCTCTCGAGGGGATGCTGGTTACCCAGAAGGGATCGCGCTTGTCGGTGCAGCCCGTGGAGAAAAAGCACTTCAACCGGGTGCTCAAGATGGCAGATGCGAAGACTAAGCTGCGCTAGCGCTTTCAGTGTCAGCGTCAGACCCAGAGGTCTTCGGCAGTGACGTCCCCCGCGGTCACTGTCAGCTTCACATGATGCCGCCTCTTCATGCCGTTCACCCGACGATGCCGGGGAACCTCGGCGGCATTGACGTACAGCACGCCATCCTTCTCGAGCTGCGCTGGCCGACTCTTTCCGGCTTTCGTTTTCCGATGCATATGGCCCGCCACCGTTGCGAGCACCCTGCGCCCGTTGCTCTTGGCGTAGCTCACCGCCGCCTCGAGGTCCTGGTCGCCCCAGTCCTCTTCCTTTCGGCGAAAGTCACAGCCCCAGATCGAGTCGGCGCGGTCTCCCAACCCCGACGGGCCGTTGTGGGCGAGGAATAAGATCGGTGCGTCGTCGCACGCGTCGACCAGAGAACTCAGGCGTGCGATCGAGGACTCCATCGAATCGACGCCGTACGTTTCGGTCAAGTAGCGAAGGCAGGCCAGACGCCGGCCGCCGATTGAATGCGGGCGGCCCACGACGATGTTGAGCGGAATACCGGCGGGCGCCAGGCGGCGCTTGCCGTAGGCGACGAGGTCGACCTCACCGAGCGCGTCCGCGAGGCGTCGACAGCGGCGGGCTTGCCCTACACAGAACGAGTTGCGGAGCCTATGCGCGCGGGGTGCGATCTCCGCGCCGAGTTGGAATGCGTGCAAGCCGTCGTGGTTGCCGGGAATGCACATCGCGGGGACGCGCAGCTTTCGAAGCGAACGCGCTACGCGCTGTCCGCGCACCTGCGTGTAGGCAGCGAGGTCGCCCACGAACAGAAGCAAATCGTATCCGCCACGGTTGAAGAACGCGACGTCTTCGTCGTCCCAAAAGAGATGAACATCACCGATCACGCCGATCGTGGCCGCTTGCGTGGCATCCTCGTTCATGGGACGAAACTTAGCGGACGCGGAGTAACGCGCGAGCGGGAAGGGAACATGCGATGACAGCTCCCATCATCCAGCGCCGTGAGCCTGCCCTGGTGTTGGTTCTCAGCATCGTCACCTTCGGGATCTACCTCCCGTTCTGGTATCACGGCATCTACGAGGACCTCCGGACGCTCGACGGCCGAACGCCGACGGGGCACGGTTTCTGGCTCGACTTCTTTTTCGTGATCCTCACCTTCGCCATCTACGGCATCTGGGTCGACTATCAGATCTCCCTGCAGATCGCGCAGTTCGAAGAACGCAATGGTCTGGGTCCCGTGCAGGACACGTCCGTGATCACCATCATCCTCGATGTGGCGTCGTACTTCACCGCGTTTGTCACCAACTTCGTCACCAGCGCGATTCAACAGGACCAAATCAATCGGGTCGTCGA